>CBDTVG010000043.1:0-10406 GCA_965363745.1 uncultured Candidatus Electrothrix sp.
GAACAGCTCAAGCCGTTCCATAATAAATACTAATTAATTTAATTGCGAGGAAACAATGAATCAGAAGCACACCAAAAAGAAACTCTTTCATCTGCCAGTCAGATACCTATTGACATCGGTAGCCATTATCATGCTGTTTTTATGCTCCGAAGTATCGGCGAACGCTTCAGCGAGAGATGTCCATGAAGTGGCCTCCCTCTGTATGCAGGCAAATAGAATTCTAAAGGATTACGCCCTAATCGGCATGGGAGTAGAGTATCACAATCCCAAAGAGGATCTTGAAAAAAATATTAAAATGATGGACGAAGAATTTAAGGTTCTTAAAAGCCATAAACTCAATGAAAAATTGAGCGCGGAAATCGTGGAAATTGAAACATCCTGGAATGCGCTCAAGCCTGAATTCCAGAAGAATCCTGACAAAACAAAGATGAGCGACCTTCGGAAAATGGTTGAAAAATACACCGACCGTTGTGAAGAGGTGGCTGAAGATCTGTCCAAGGACAGCGGCATCAAAGGTGAGCATGATGTTGTTTTGGTGGCCGAGTTGGGCATGGAATCCCAGCGGCTGGCGGCCCTCTATATGATGAAAGCATGGGGAGTCGCTGATTCCGACTACGAATCGGAATTAAAACAGGTAGTGGATCAGACGGAAAAAATATACAAAGAGCTACTGGAAGCGGATGAGAAGCTGGTCTCCAAAGAAATCAAGAAACAAATAAAAAGCACTGAGAAAGCCTTCATCGCCTTCAGCGTGATGGCGCAAAGCACTTCAGGTCGATTTATGCCTTCAGCGGCGGCAAAAATGGCAAATAAGATTTTTAAAAAACTGACCGAAATTTTGCAAATGGAGCAAAAATTTGTTGAAGGAAGCATATCAGGATATTTTATGCCTATAGCCGATGAAAAGAATGCAGGAGAAATTTTTAAGGTCATCAGTGAAGTAGAAATTATAAAGGGAGAGATAGGATCATGAACACTGGAACAAAAAAAATACTGAGGATCTCGGCCATAGCATTTATCTGTGCGTTTTATGGATACACAGCTTTAGCCACTGATCATAAAGGGAAAGATCATGAACTGCTGATGTTGGAAAAAGCGAAAAATGTTGAATATGTCAGCCAAAAAATAACCAAAGCGTATTTTTACAAACAGCAGGGAGTTCGTTCTGATCATGCTGAAAACGACATGAAGGAAGGCTTGTCGAGCCTGCGAAAGGATATCGGCATTCTTCAGGAAGGGATACAAGGCGATAAGGAGGAGGAGAATATCGCGCTGTTTATCGCCTACACTCAAGACGAACTGTTGAGCACCCTGTCTAAGCCCTACAACAAAGGGAACGGAGCACTTATATTGGACTACAGCGAGTCTCTGCTAGAAGGGGCCAATTTCCTTGCGCAAAAACATCTGCATAAACAGAACGCTGAAGGGGCCATGCTTACCACAACTAAGCAAATCCTTTTTTTGCTAGAACGTATCAACAAATACTATATTGCCCATAAGGCCGGATTCAAGGACTACAACAACGTGCTCCAACTCAAGCAAGCTGTTAAAGATATTGAAACCGAAATAGCGGCAATCAACGCCTACAAGAAATACTCGGAAAGCGCACAGACCAGCGTTAAAAAATTCAACGAATTTTGGCCGGTCGCCAAAGAATTTTATATTGATGTGCAAAAAGGCGCACTGCCTGTGATCGTCCTGGCCTCCACCGATAAGTTAGAGAGAGAAATCAGAGTGATAGAGAGCTACCACCATAAAGCCAATAGCGGAAGATAACGCCTAATCTTCACCCATGATCCGCTCGGTTACGCATCGAGCGGATCATGGTGATTGTCATCCCGACGCATCAGCCTCCCTTGGCTCTCATTTCTTTTAAAATAGACAACCCTATCTTAAACTTGGGCTCCTCTTCTTTCCTGACAGCCTTGTAAAATTCACATTTCTGACAGTCGTTACTGAATTTTTGTACATAGGAGCCTTGAGCGTTCGCCCCTTTACAAAGTGTACCGGTGACCACCCAGCAACAACGCCCACCGTTTTTACCCTGATGAATACCGTCCGCTTTCCCTTCCTCGGCCGCCGGACAGGTTCCGAATTCATCCTCCTTGATGCCTCCCGGCTCCCGACCGCATTTTTTTATTTCCCAACAATTCTGTTTTTTCATATACCTCGAATTCCTTTCTCTATAAAAATTCGGTTCGGGTCGACAGACCTACGGCCCATAACGTCACTATATACGCACAACAATACAAAAATACCTTGCGGAACCAAGAGCGCATTACGGGCGATACGGATAAATTTCTTTTAAGATAGATAATCCTATCCTAAACCCATTTTCCTCTTCTCTCTTCACCGCACTATAAACCTCACATTTATGGCAATCAACGCTGAATTTTTTCTGGTAAGATCCCTGCGCGTTTCCGTTATTGCAGAGCGTACCCGCAACCACCCAGCAACAACGCCCACCGTTTTTACCATCATGTACGCCGTTGGCATTCTGTTCCTCGGCTGCCGGGCAGGTACCAAATTCGTCTTCCTTAATGCCACCCGGCTCACGACCACATTTTTTCATTTCCCAACAATTTTGTTTTTTCATATCTCTCGCAGTCCTTTTTCTGTGAAAATAAAAAAATCGGGCCCAAAAGGGTCCGCTTTTGGATGAATAACCCCAAAGGGCATGATACCGTTTTATCCGCCGCTCCCGAATTCTTGTTATACAACAAAGGAGGCTCTATTTCAACGCTGACAGCTTATCCACATACGTGAATTGCACCTTATCACCGGCTCTCTCGAGTTTGGTTAAATAAACCGCATCTAGCCCGCGATGATCGTCGGGTCCGAAAGAAACATCCAAGCCACCCATGTCATATCGGGACATCGACTCAAGAACGTTCTTCAGGGAATTAGCATTCACCGGGCCGGAAACCGTCTCAATAGCCTGATGCATAATATTGGCGGCGAGATAGCCCTCCAAGCTGACAAAACCATACTCCCCTTCTCCCGACCCCATATCCTCCTGATATCTTTTAACAATAGGAACCGTGGTATCCCATGGATCTGGGACAACCTGACTGATATAAACATTCTCTGTTTTGTCCAGTCGACTGGCAAGAGCGACCGAGCCGACAAAAGAAATGTTGAGCATAGGAACATTGAAATCCATTTTGTGCCATTGATTAACAGCTAAGGCACAGGGTCTGCCAGCACCGACAAGAATAATGGCCTCCACTGCTTGGCCTCTGACCTGACGGACTCCGCCTCCCACAGATACGGTATTCCTTCTGTAATTGGGCACACTCTTCCAAAAAGCGTTCCAATCATCCATAGAGCTTTCATCGTTGGGAAGCTCCGGGACAGGGGGGAATATGGTTATTCCTTTGAGCTTTTTTTCCGCACGCACAGCGGCCCGAACACCGGCCATGCCGAAAGCGTCACGCTGCACAAAAATTCCGATCCGTGTCACCCCCAGATCTTCTTTTAAATGCCGCATCATGTTTTCAATTTCAGCGTCATAACTGGCACGCAAAGAAAAGGAATAAGGGTTCTTTTCGACATCACTTAAAAAACCAGCTCCTGTGAGCGCCCCGAAAAACAGCGTTTTATTCTCCATGGCCAAAGGAACCGCAACCTTGGCTGTGGGCGTGCCTACATAACCGAACAGCGCATTAACTTCTTCTCGCAGAAACGCTTCCGTATTTTTAAGACAGCGTTCCGGTTCATATCCGTCGTCCTTTTCCAACAAGACGATATCGTCCGCCGCCCGTGCCTTAAAATACGCCTGCGCTCCTTTATGCATTTGCAGACCGAGAAAAGAGGTCGGCCCTGTCAATGCGCAGGACTGGCCTAACGTAGTGGCGGAAAAAACAGAACTCGGCAACATCATTCCTGCGGCGAACAGGCCGCAACCACACAACGCACTCCATTTTTTTTTCATTCCGGTCACCCCTTATTCCCTATCAATTACAGCATTAAATTTTTATTTGAAAAACAAACTCTTCGCCGAGCGGCCTGCCTGATCAACCTTCCAGAGCGTCAATTACATCTTCTGTCCGCTTGCCGGGTTCGAGCTTAAAGGTGGAAACAGCTTCAAGCATGTCGTCTCCCATTGCAACCATCTCCTGCATGGACACAGACGCACCCATTGTCTCCTCCGCAGTTTCCAAACTAATGGAGCCGATTTCACCCATTGATGTCGCCAAAATAGCTGTGGTGCCAGCCTGCTCTTTCGAGGCAACCGCAACACCATGAATCAGGGAAACCACTTCATTGGAACGGGTTGTAATTTCCTCCAGCCTAGCAAGAGCGTTTTGAGAAAGCTTGGTTCCCTGAACAACCTCCTGAATACTGGCATCCATACTGACCCCAGCCTCGGTGATCTCGCCCAAAATATTCTTAATCAGGGTTTCGATCTGTCTGGTGGACACGGCGGCCCGTTCAGCCAGCCGCTGAATTTCCTCGGCGACAACAGCGAATCCCCTTCCCTCCTCACCAGCCGCAGCGGCCTGAATGGACGCGTTCAAAGCGAGAATGGAGGTACGGTCAGAAATTTCATTAATTGTCCGGGCGAAATCACTGATCTCCTGAGAACTCTCACCCAGGCGTTTAATGGCGCGCGCTGTGTTCTGAACGTTGCTGCGGATAGCCTCCATAGCCTGACTGGTTTCCCTAACCGCTTTGGCCCCGTCCTCGGCGACCCGACTAGACTCTTCTGAAGACGCAGCTGATTGATCCGCTTTCGCGGCCGCTTCCCGGATAGCTTCAGTCAGCAGATTAATTTCCTGCACAGCTTCATTAATCATACCAGACTGATTGTTATTCTGATCAGCAATTTCACCGGTGGATGCGCTCAGAATATTGGCGGTCGATCCTACCTGCTCCGCTGATTGTTTAATCCTGATAAAGGCTTTACCAAGCTCCTCCAACATCAGATTCAAGGAGTCCGCCAAAGTGCCGATCACGTCTTCGGTCACAGTGGCCCGGATACTCAGATCACCATCAGCGAGATCTGTAATTTCTTCGAGAAGCTGAATAATTGAATCCTGCAACTGATCATGTTCTTGCTGCCTGGTGTCGATCAAATCCTGAATGGTTTCGGTCATACCGTTGAAAGAGACGGCCATTCTGCCGAGCTCATCCTTACTCGTTACTTTAACCACCTCTCCGTACTCTCCTTTTTCAACTTTCGCCATACCTTTCATGATCTCGTTAACCTGTTTGGTCACACCGCCAGCAACCCACAAACTAACAACGATCACCGTCACCATAGCCAACACGGCGAGCAGACCGATAATTTGCAGCAAAGAGTTGGTGGACTGCTCAACTTCTTTCCGGCCGATTTCGCTGATAATAGCCCAGTTCAAACCTTTATAGCGGACAGGAGCCCATGAGGACAATACTTCCTCACCGATACTGTTGACAATAAGCCGAGTGCCGTTTTTGCCGCTGAGAGCCTCTTTCACCGCTTCGGTGTCCACTTTAGCTTTCGGATTCAACAAGGTTGTCTTGACCTGATATTTTCCGGCATCCTCAGCTTCGGAACGCCACAGTTTATCCAGCCCAACCAGATAGGTGGAGACATTGATCATCTCAATTTCCTCCCCTTTTTCATGCCCGAACTCCTCTTCAAATTGCTGACGAACAAGCATAATATCGTTGATTCGATCAATGGAAACCTGCAAAGCGACGATCATGACAATCTTATCTTCATGCCTGACCGGCACGGCCATAAAAGCGGCTGCCTTGTCTCCCGCCGGTTTATAAAAACTGTAGTCGCTGACAGCCATCTCTTTGGTGTTCAAGGTTTCGGTGATTGTTTTACCAAACATTGAATCCGCATAAGGGCCGTTAATAATATTGGTCAGATAATCGATGTTATGATTGGCTGAGGCAAAAATATATCCATCAGTGGAGATAAGATGGAGATTCGGAAAATCGTATATGCCTGCAAGTTGGGCCAGATGGTCTTTTTTTCCTTCCTCCACTTGCGGCACAACAGCTTCGCCCTGCTCAATTTCGACCATGAGCACCCAGGTTGTTCCGTAAATCTGGATAGCTGTATAGGCGGAGAGCACATAATCACCACGGTAGTTGACAATGATATCCTCTCCATCCTCACCGGACAGAGCGTAAACGATACTTTCATTATCAACAAGAAACGCCGGATTGGCCACAGTGGACTCGCCGAAATGCTTGGAGTTTGAACGAAACATACCGTCCACGCCGACCAGATATGACTCTCCGCTTTCTCCTAAGCCGGGTACATCCTGCATGATTTCGTCAAGTGCATTGTTTTTCAGGCTGAAAAGCAACACCCCGACGGTTTGATCCGCAGAGAGCAAGGGTGTCGTGAAATAGGCGACATGTTTTTCTTGAGAAAAAGACGACTCTCCATAATCAACAAAACCGGTTTCCTGTAATCCTTTTTGCAATCCTTTCCATTCAGGCGTATTTTCTTGAATGGACACCCCCTGCTCTACCCCCGGATCAGTGGAGTATAAAACACTACCGAGCGGACTGATCACAGTGAGCGATTCAAAGTTACGACTCTGAAGCCATTCCTCAAAAAAGACAACAAAGTTAGCGTCAGGCTTCGGCGCATTTTTTTGCGTAAAACCGACGAACAGTTGCTGTTGCTGAGGAGAGGTGCCGAACATCTGCACGTCCTCAAACCGCCTTTTGAAATAAGATGTTACTTGTTTTTTCTGCAAACTCCTGACAGCGACCAGCTTTGTATATGCCTCATCCTCAAGAAGGTGCATGTTTTCAGCAATACTTGATAGCTGTTTGGCCTGCTCAAGAAAATATTGATCCAAGGCCTTTTTCTGAAAAGCGAGGGTGGTTTCCAAATTTTCAAAGGACTGATGCCGCAATGATGACGCTGAATACCGATAACTGGTAAAACCGATAACAGCCATAGGTAGCAAAGAAATAATCAGGAGCCAGAATAACAGCTTTCCTTTGATACTCCGTCCTATATTGAACAGCCCCTTGACGTTCATTGTCTTTTTTTTCAGTTTTTTCTTTAACCTATGTGCCATTTCTTCTCCTCTGAAACAAAAAAATTACCTGGAACGGAGATCTCGCACCGTGAGCCGCAGGTTTTAAGGCTATTCTTGTGAAGTATTTTTAGACAATTCATTCTCTGAACAAATAAACGGCAGTAAATTCGGAACAATCATCAGCTCGCCTTCACGTTCAAACACTCCTTTGGCCGAAACGTCGGCAAGGGCGGGGTCAATGCCTGGAAATTCTGCGGAAACGGCAACGCAGTCATTCGGAATATCACCGGTTATAATCTGATCAGACACTTTGAGCACGCAACGAAATATTTTTTCATCCTTTGCGGCATCCTTGTTCTTCGGATTTTCCTGTATTTTCTCTGCCGAATGAACAGTGCGAACAACAAGATAACGCACTCCATCTTCAGCGGGTAACGCCTGAAAACCGTACCCCCGCACAACATCAATCACCGGCAATACCCGGTCACGCCAAGCGCAAAGGCCCAGCAGGTAATCCGCTGCAAACGGCAATGGCTGTACCGCAATTCCCGGCAAGACTTCTTCTATCTGACTGGCGGTAAAAATGAGGACAGGCACCCTGTCCAAGACCTTTTCAGCCGCCAAATGAACGGACACTGTTTTCACGGCTGCGGAACGTTTTTTTTCAGCCGCCATGATTTTCTCTCGGCTTACTTCGGTTCATACTTTCCTGACAACGCAGGGAAATCTGATCTATTAAATACTGTATAACGGTATCGCTCACTCCTTCCTGCCGCACCAGATCCGGCGGCAACCGCTCAATACCGAGCCGAACATCCTTTCCGGCTTTTCCCTGTTTAAACTGGGATATCGTCCACGTCATAACGTTTTTAAAGGTTTCCTCATCAACAGATGAGGATGCCTTCTTCCGCCGTTGCGCAAATTTTTGCTTACTGTTTCTCGTTATAACGGAATCGACAACCTGCTCGATTTCAGGCTTACCTCTATCTTGTTCCGGTTTTTCAGGAGAAAGAAAAAAATTCTTTGCCGTAACCCAACCGACTTTATCGCCTAACTGTTCAGAGACCGGAATAATTTGGGCGGGATCAAGAAGCAGCACAACTAAATTTTTGCAAATCGCCACCTGGGGACATAACTGTTCGGCAAGGGCGGGAAAAGCGGGAGGCCCGGCGACAGGCGCTTCCGGCAACTCAAGGTCATCAATAATTCGGTCAACCAATAAAAAAAAGGTCTTCCCGTCCTTGTGTACATGGAGAATAACCGAATCAGAGGGCACGAGATCACAAGACCGCCGGGAAAGCAGCGAACCGAGATGAAAAACTCGACTTTCCTCCGCCGTTGCCGGTTGTGTAGGTTTACCGCCGATCTGACGGGAAAGAATGTATTGAGCCTCAATACCTAAGACAAAATCGCCTCCGTTCACCAAACAAACTTTCTTCATATTCTGAAATAAGTAAAATTTATCCGCCGGCTAATTCGCAGTCATGCTACGAATCAAGGTCACGACTTCCTCCGCCTTGAACGGCTTGGTCAAAAAGCCTCTCGCGCCAAGTTGCGATGCTTTTTTTCTATATTTATCAGCACTTCTTGAGGTGAGCATAGCGACTGGAATATCCCGCAAATCAGGCTGCGCTTGTAGGGCCTGCAACACCTCAAAACCGTTCATACGGGGCATTTCAACATCAAGCAGGACAAAGTCCGGTTTTTGTTCACGTATCTTCTCAATGGCCTCTATGCCGTTTCGAGCCGCTACCGGAAGCCATCCCTGCTGAACGATAAAATTGGAAACCACCTTTCTGACACTGATGGAATCATCCACGACAAGCACCTGTAAAGGCCTGTCCCGCACACTCTGTACAGCAGTCGCCCTCTCTCCGATATTTTCGGCCGCCGCTGTCCATTTCCGCAAAAATTCCTCAACCTGAAGAATAGGTATCAGACTACCGTCACCCATGATGGTCACACCTGATACACAGGGAACATTTTGCAAATGAGTTCCAAGCCCCTTGAAAACAATATCCCGCTGTCCTATAAGCTGATCACACAGCAAGGCCGCCCGTTTTTTGCCAGCATAAACAATGAGCAGAGCCTGATCCTCATTCGCAGGAGGTTCAGCGAAGTATCCTTTCTTTTTTGTTTGAAATTGAGGGAGCTTGGCAGGATGAAGCAACGGAAGCACCTTACCGTCAAGATGATACTCGTTGCTTTTTTTTTCTTCCGATCTAATGCGTGCGACACTGTGCACATCGTGCATGGGAACGGCGTATGTTTGTTGACCAAAACGTGTCAAAATGGCGGGCAACTGGGCGACAGCCACCGGCAGACGCATGACCAACTCAAGGCCCTTTCCCCGCTTGGAAATAATTTCGATGGAACCGTTTAACTGATCCACCGCATCCCGAACAACATCCATGCCCACACCGCGACCGGCGATATTGGTCACTGATCCGGTGCTGGAGAAACCATGCCTGAAAATTAATTCAGCCAGCTCACTATCGCTCATCAAATTAATGCGGTCATCAGGGTACATCCGCATTCCTTTCAGGCGAATGGCATCATAATCAAGCCCCTTGCCGTTATCACTGACCCGTAAAGTGAACTGGCCTCCCTGCCTGACCGCCCTGATTTTTAGGGATAAAGCCTCCTGTTCACCTTCCCCTGTAAATCCGCCTCCGTGGGCGACCGAATTACGCAGGATATGCATCAGGGGGTCCGCCATAACCTCCCAGACACGGGTGTCCATCATGATGGATTCTCCCAATATGGTCAGGCGGGCCGAATGGCCTGTTGTCCTCGCCGCCTCCCGCACCGTCCTATGCATTCTGCCGGACAGGGTGGAAAGAGGGGTCATGCGGATATTTACCATTCTGTTCTGAATTTCCTTCAAAACCAGCCCCTGTCGCTCAACCGTCTTCTGCCGGGCGACATTTTCCATTGCACTCTGGGCCATGATGGAATCCAAGTCACTGACAGCCTCGCTCAGGGAGCGAATCAGGATATTCAACTCAGAATATCTGTCCATCTCCAGCGGATCAAAATCTTCAGTGATGTCGTTTCGGTCAGAAGCAGCCATATTGCCGAGATGGGGAATTGAGGTGAGTTCATATCCGGCCTCCAAGCTGTAGTTGATATTTTTCAGGCGTTCGAGAATCATGTCCAGCTCTTTCATCGTGCCGGAGTCGGTGGACATGGACTCCTCAAAATTGCTCAAATTGATGACCATATCAACGCTCAAGCCGACCATTTGGTCAATTTTTTGCACATCCACGCGCAGGCTAGCCGTCTCCTTGCGAGTGCTTTTTTTCCGCACCGGAACAACTGAGGGGACAGCTATAAATTCTTTTCCTTCGCTCCGCTCAGTAAATTCAGCTGTTTTAGCTAATTCAGCTGAGGGTTCAGCGGAAGGCT
>CBDTVG010000044.1:0-10317 GCA_965363745.1 uncultured Candidatus Electrothrix sp.
GGCGAACCTATGTGTTCGCCCTGTTATTCCGGGCAGACACGCAGGTCTGCCCCTAAAATCCCGCACAGGAAATGGGGATCTTATTTTTTGGTAAATCCCTTACTACCGAACCTTATGCAAGCCCGGTAATGGTCACCAAGGGCTCGTCTTCTTGGGCGGCCTGAATCTCTCCGATAAGGAAAGGCTGTTCGCCCATAGCTGTGAAATGTTGCATGACGAATTCTAGCTCATCATCATTGATGATAGCCATCATTCCGATGCCCATATTAAAGGTTCGGTACATTTCCGTCTCCGGCACCTTTCCCTTATTTTGGAGGAAAGCAAAGATCGGTGGTTTTTCCCAGCTGTTCTTGTCAATAACGGCCTTGCATCCTTCAGGCAGCACCCTCGGTATATTGTCAATGAAACCGCCGCCGGTGTTGTGAATCAGACCGTTGATCGTAAAATTACGCAACACCCTGAGTACGCTTTGCACATAAATACGAGTCGGCTTGATCAGTTCCTCACCAACAGTGCAACCTAATTCCTCAACCGTATCCTCAACCGTCAGGCCCAGTTCTTCAAAAATAATTTTTCGCACTAAGGAAAACCCGTTGGAGTGCAGACCGGATGAGGCGAGCCCTATAATTTTATTGCCAACCCGAACTCCGCTACCGTCAATGACAGCGGCACGTTCACCGATACCGACCGAGAAACCGGCTAAGTCGTAATCGCCCGGTTGATACAGGCCCGGCATTTCAGCGGTTTCTCCGCCAATCAGAGAGCAGTTAGAGATTTTGCAGCCTTCGGCGATTCCCTTGACCACGTCCGTGGCCACATCCAAATCCAGCGAGGAGGACGAAAAATAATCAAGAAAAAATAAAGGCTTCGCACCGCTAACAATAATATCGTTCACGCACATGGCCACCAAATCTATGCCGATAGTGTCGTGTTTGTTGCAAAGTTGGGCAATTTTTAGTTTAGTGCCGACACCGTCTGTTGAGGCGATGAGCACCGGATCTTTATAATCCATATTGCCGATACTGAACAGGCCGGAAAAACCGCCGATATCATCAATAACTGCACGACTATGCGTACCGGCGACTATTTGCTTGATGCGGGAGACAAAGGCGTTGCCCTTGTCAATGTCAACACCGGCTTCACTGTATTTTGATGCTGATATTTCAGATTCTGTCATGGTCTCTGTCTAAGGCATAAAGTCAATTAAAAACAACCACAATACTACATATACAAGTATACTCAAAGTATATTAAAGCATACCTCAAGTATACACTAGGGGGTAAAGCGAAGCATATGCGCTGAAGCTGTCAGTGCGACAGCTTGGGTTGCAGGATAAATATAAGAATATTACTTTTTTTTACCGTTGATTGTCAATATGTTTGTATGATGATTGCAACAGTTTATTTCATTTGGTAGGTTGCTTGTCCATGAAAACCTTAATTACACTGATCGGCCTGATGCTGATATTTGAAGGACTTCCTTATGTTGCCTCACCGGAGGCTATGCGGAAATGGCTGAAACAGTTTATTGAAATGCATCCTAATAATTTGCGAATCACCGGTTTATCAGCTATGGCGGTCGGTTTTCTGCTTTGTTTTATCGCTCAGAGAAGCGGGTTGTTGGGCTAAAGGGATGACATATCAATCCTGCAAGAACAAGGTACTCTTTCCTGCGTAATATAATCATATAATCGGCGGCACGAGCTGATTAACTTCCTGACGGGTGAGTTTATGGAAAAAACAGCAAAACGTGAAATGATCGGTTTTGAAGGCAAAGTTCTTCTTGATACTCTCCGCCGCCTGCATCGCCGGGGAGCGACGGAGCACCTGCTCAAGCTGATCATCAAGACCCATCCTGCTGATATGGCATGGGTATTTCGTTCCTTGGCTCTGTCTGACCGCAAGGCCATTTTCGAGGTCATTGCGGGTACAGATCTGGTTGCAGATTTCTTCAGTGAGCTGGACAACTCTATCCTTTTGGAATTAATCGAAGATCTGACCCCTGTTTTCATGGCCGAGGTGGTCGGCAAGATGGCCCCGGACGATGCGGCTGACCTGATTGAAGCCATCCCCGATGAGCTGGCAGAGGCCATTCAGGTACATATGGAGCGCGACGACCGCAAGGAGGTTGAGGAGCTGCTTAAGTACGGCCCTGACACCGCTGGCGGCATTATGTCCCCGGATTTCATGTACCTTAAGGAAGATCTGACAGTAGAAGAGGCCATCAAAAAGGTACAGAAACGGAGTGAGGATAAAGAGATGGTTTTTTATCTCTATATCACCCATGGCGAAGGCCAACTGACCGGAGTTCTTTCCCTGCGGGAACTGCTACTCCATCCCATGCATTGTCTGCTGAAAAACATTATGAATACCAATGTGATTTCAGTAACCACGGATACGGATCAGGAAGAAGTGGCTCATATCGTGTCCCAGTACAACCTGTTGGCCGTGCCGGTTGTGGATGCCACCTTCAAACTGATCGGCATCATCACGGTGGATGATGTCATAGATGTCCTCAGAGAAGAAGCCACTGAGGATTTTTTGCAAATGGCCGGGGCGGGAAAAGATAATGAAATTCTGCTCAAACCCTTGCACCAAAAGATCATGCTGCGTGCGCCTTGGCTCTTCGCCTCTTGGATCGGCGGAATAGCGGCCATGTTCATCATCAACGGCTTTCAGGATGAATTGCAAAAAGTGCTCGCTTTAGCTTCCTTTATGCCGATCATAGCCGGTATGGGCGGCAACGTCGCCACCCAGTCCAGCACAATTATTGTCCGAGGCATGTCTACTGGTCGGGTCAATATGGCGCAATTTTTTCAAATAGTGGGCCGGGAAACCCTGGTAGGTATCGTGCTGGGAGTCATATTTGGTTTGCTTCTCGGCCTGATGGCCACCTTTAGCTATGCGGATCCAGTCTATCTCGGTTTAGTGGTCGGCATTTCCGTCTGCGCGGTCATGATTATGGCTGCCAGTCTCGGAACGGTTATCCCCATGCTCCTAAAACGCTTTCATATTGATGCAGCTATAGCCACCGGCCCGTTTGTCACCACCTTTATTGACGTGCTGGGTATTTCCCTATATTTCACCGTGGCGAAATACTTGCTTCATATTCCCGCTTGACCTTTCAGCCCATATTTTTTTCTCATGCGATTTCCACGTTCACCACGTTCAATATTCGGCGGCTCCAATCCGGTTTTGACTTTGATTATTCTGTCTGCCGTGCTCTACCTCCTGTTTAACACCCTGTATCCCGCTATAAAGCTGAATGATCGGGAGGCCGCCCCCCGTGCGGTCACAGCCCGTGGCGATCTCGCACCGGATGAGCAAAACACCATAGAAGTCTTTCGGGAAGCCTCTCCTTCCGTGGTCTATATCACCTCCATCGCCCTGCAACGCAATTTGTTCAACCTGAATGTCTATAAAATTCCAAAGGGAACCGGGTCCGGCTTTGTTTGGGACAAAGAAGGACGGATTGTGACCAATTATCATGTCATTTCCGATGCCAACAGGATTGAGGTCACCCTGGCTGATCACACCAATTGGAAGGCATCGCTGGTCGGGGCAGCTCCTGATCGTGACATCGCCGTGCTTCGAATTTCCGCACCCGCTGACAAACTGCGTCCCATTATGATTGGTAATTCAGATAATCTACAGGTGGGGCAGAAGGTCTTTGCCATCGGTAATCCCTTTGGACTGGATCAGACATTAACGACCGGCGTGGTCAGTGCCCTGGGACGGGAAATAAAAGCTGAGACCGGACGCACCATCCGCAATGTGATTCAAACGGACGCCGCCATCAATCCGGGAAATTCCGGCGGTCCCCTGCTGGACAGCGCGGGTCGTCTGATAGGGGTGAATACTGCCATTTACAGCCCGTCCGGCACCAACTCCGGCATAGGTTTTGCGGTTCCGGCCCATGAGGTCAACAGGGTTGTGCCGCAGATTATCCAGCACGGCAAGACGTTCCGACCCGGCCTCGGAATCAGTATTGCCAATCAGCGATTGACCCGTGAACTGAACCTCGAAGGTCTCCTTATTCTGAACGTGGAACTGGATTCAGCGGCTGCTAAGGCGGGTCTCCGGGGAACCAGACAGGTCAGAGGCGGCTTGATTCTCGGCGATATAATTCTGGCTGTGAACAAAACTCCTATTCAGAACTATAATCAGCTGCGTGATGAGGTTGAGCGGTACAAGGTCGGTGCATCCGTTGTCCTGACCCTATTGCGCGACAACCGGCGGGTCGATGTTTCGGTTCTTCTTGAAGCGATATAAAAACGAAAGCTGGACAAACAACCGTATGAACAACAATGGCACAGGCTGCGCATAATGAAAAAAGGCTGAAATAAGCAGGTATAATTTTGAAAATACAGAACAAAGCTTCATTGATCATGATATTGTTCGGTGCGTCTCTGGTTGTGCTGCTTTCATTGGCCTCTGAAATTCTGAGCCGCCACACAATCATAGACCGAGAATTAAACAATCTCAAAAAAATCTCCGATGAAGTCGCCCTGCATCTTGATTCTCACCTCAAAGAAAAAACGGCCATAGCCCTCACCCTCTCCTCTTCTCCGTTGATCAAAAATACCCTGCTGAAAAGCAATGCTGCGTTCGCGGGACTCCAGAAGGAAGAACGGAAACAGGAGATCGACGACCTTAACCAACGCTGGAAGCGGACAGAGGACATCAACGCTCCCTTTATCCAAGCCCATACGTCCAACCCTGTGGCTAAGCACCTCAAAAATCAACAGGCGATCCTGCCGGGCATGTACGGTGAGCTCTTTCTCACCAACGCTTATGGGGTCATGATAGCCACCACCGGTAAACTGACCACCCTTTCTCATGCTCACAAATACTGGTGGAAAGCCTGTTGGCATGAAGGCCAAGGCAGGATCTTTTTAGACGACCGTGGTTTTGACACCAGCGTTCAGGGCTATGTGTTGGGAGTGGTTGTGCCGATTAAGGACGGAAAGGATATAATCGGCATTTTAAAATGCAATGTGAATATCTTAAGTACGTTAACAGATATCATTAAAAAATTTGCCCTGCGCAATCCAGGTCGAATAAAAATTGCGCGCACAGGAGGACTGATCGTCAATGAACAGGGATCCTCTCCCCTTTCCACGGAGCTGACAAAGGCAATCAAAACCTTGTTGCTTTCCCAAAAAAACGGCTTTTCCATCATTACTGAGGAGAAACAACATCAACTCGTGGTTTCCTCTCCCATCCCGACAACAATGGGTTCCGATACAATTGGTTTCGGCGGAAACCGAGAATCAGTTGATCACATCAAGGGCAACAAAGGTGAAGGTTGGCATGTTCTCATCTCGTTAAGTGAAGCAAAAGCTCTGGAAACTGCTCATAAAACTACTCTGATAATTATTTTCGGTGGCCTTGTTTTCACCTTATTGACTGCGGTGATCGCTCTCGTGTTGGGCAGATTAGTCGCCAAACCTATTGTCAACTTGGCAATTACGGCTCAATCCATTGGGGACGGACATCTTGAGGTGCGAACGGATGTGGTTTCAACGGATGAAGTCGGTTCATTGGCACAATCGTTGAATACAATGGCGGAAAATCTCATGCGTATTACTGTTTCCCGCGACGAACTTACTCAGGAAGTTAAATGTCGAAAGGAGATCGAAAAAACGCTGAATCAGTTCAAGCTCACCTTAGATCAAACCTTGGACTGTGTCTTCATGTTCACCCCGGATACCTTGCGTTTTTTTTATGTTAATCAGGGAGCTGTCAAGCAAGTCGGGTTCAACCGAGAAGAATTTTTCAATATGACTCCTCTTGATATCAAACCGAAATTTACTGAGGAGATTTTTCGCAAGACAATTGCGCCGTTGCTTGACGGCAGCAAACAATACCTCCTGTTCCAAACAGTACATCAACATAAGGATGGAAGCCTCATTCCTGTTGAAATTCATCTCCAATTTGTGCGGCAACCGACTGAAAAAAAGGGTCGCTTTTTAGCAATTATCCGTGATATTACAGAACGAAAAAATGCCCAACAACGTCTGCAAAAGGTGCTGGACACCGTGGATGCGATGATTTATGTCGCAGATATGGACACCTGTGAAATTCTGCTGATCAACAAATATATCAAAGAACATTTCGGAGATATTACAGGATCAAAATGTTGGGAATCTATCCAAATAGGACAAAACGGACCATGTCCTTTTTGTGAGTACCGCAATCTTCGCGCACAAGGCCAACTGCTCACCGGTGCTCACGTTTGGCAGGTGCATAATGTCAGAAACGGTGAATGGTACGAATGCCATGACGAAGGCATAGAATGGGTGGACGGTCGCACCGTGCGCATACAGGTCGCGACTAATATAAGTGAGCGAAAAAAAATTGAGCATGAACGGGAAAAATTGATCGAAGAACTCCGATCAGCTCTTTCAGAAATTCAAATATTGCGCGGTATTCTTCCCATTTGCTCATTTTGTAAAAACATCAGAAATGATGAGGGGTATTACGAACAGATAGAAGGCTACATTCATAAACATTCAGGCGTTGATTTCAGCCATACGGTCTGCCCCGTCTGTATGAAGGAAAACTACCCAGAACAATACGCTATTATGATGAAAAAACAATGATACACAACGCCACCTTCGGCATAGCCGTCCTGCTCGGTACCGGTTTACTGGTCGCCAAAATTTCCCAGCTACTCCGTCTGCCCTCAGTGACGGGCTTCATCCTCGCTGGCCTGCTCTTAGGAGAATCAGGCTTCGGCATCATCACCGTTGATCTGCTGGGACACCAACTGGATCATTTCACCAGTATCGCCCTGATGCTGATCGCCTTTGGCATCGGCGAGCATGTGGAGTTGCGCCGCCTTGATGGGATGGGACGGGACGTGGCCTACATCGCTGTTATTCAAGCCTTGGCTGCTTTTGTCCTAGTGATGTTCGCCACCCTGCTGACCACCCGGCTGCTCTCCGGCACTGAGGCAATAACCAAAAATCAGCTCATTTTATCCATGATCCTCGGAGCAATCGCGGTCGCCACGGCACCAGCGGCCATTCTGCATGTGGTTCGGGAGCTGGACACCCGCGGCCCCATGACCTCGACGCTTATGGCGGTGGTCGCTGTTGACGATGCTATCGCCATCATGATTTTCGGCATAGCCGTCTCCACAGCCCATAACCTCACCGGCACAGCCGGACTTTCTTTCCAGTCAATACTGTTCTGTTTTTATGAAATTGGGGGATCTCTGATCGCCGGTATCCTGACAGGCATCCTCATTGATCTGGTCTTGGATAAACTCCACAACCGGGGTGAAATGCTGACCGCCGGTCTGGCTCTGCTCCTGCTTTGCGGCGAGACGACCCGCATGCTTCACCTCTCCTCCCTGCTAGCGGGCATGATGGCCGGTTTTGTGATTATCAATAATTCTGAACGGGATGTGCGGCTGTTTCGCATCATTAACGGTTTTGAGCCGCCGATTTATGTCTTATTTTTCACATTGGCAGGGGTTCATCTGGATTTGTCCGCCCTGAAACTGGCGGGCTGGGTGGGGATGGCCTATTTTGTCGCTAGGATTATAGGAAAATATTTTGGGAGCTGGCTCGGTGCCTATCTGTCCGGGGCCAATACAATTGTGCGGAATTTCCTTGGTCTTTCTCTTATCCCCCAGGCAGGAGTGGCCATCGGCTTTGTCTTTATGGTTAGCACGGACCCAAAACTTGCCCCTTGGTCCTCAACTATCACGCCTGTGGTGCTGGCCGGTGTGGTTTTGTCCGAGCTTTGTGGCCCTTTGCTGGTGCGCATCACCCTTGAAAAAGCTGGGGAAATCAGCGACCATGAAAACGGCACCAATGCTGGCTTCGGTTTGTCCCGTTTACTCGGCATAAATCCATCCAATAGTGAGGGCCTCACCTTAAAGCCTTGGAAAACTGGTAAAATGCAACCTCCTGCTTCTCCGTCAGGGATGGTCGTGGTTGGAACTTGCCATTTTGCCACAGCCAGAGCTTTAGCCAGAGTGGCGACAATTTTGGCACATCATTTTGATGCGCTGCCCTTGGCTGTCCGAGTCCGAAAAAAGCAAGCCCCTCCTCTAACCGAGCAGGAATCCCAAGATCTTTTTTTGTCGGAAATAGACGAAGCCGGTTCGTTGGGATATCCCATACGCACAGAAATCATCCATGACCGGCGGGCTGCTGCCCTTGTGAATGCAACGAAAAAAAATAGTGCCAAGGCACTGGTTCTCGGTTATCCGACCAGTAAAAACCCGCTGAAGTTCCAAAAAGTGCTTGATCCTGTAGCCGCCAATGTTTCCTGTCCGGTGGTCGCTGTTCGTTTTGTCGGCACAATGACTTGGGACCGTATCCTGATTCCCTTTGTCCTGAATGAAGAGCTTGAGGAACTGCTGCCCATTATTGAGGCTATGGTGACCTCCTGCCACCCCCGCCTGACCTTTCAGCATCTTTTATATGCGGACAGCACCAGAGACGAGATACGAAGCAACGAAAAAACTTTGACGAAATGGGCTGATTCCATATTTTTTGATGCTGATGAAATACAATGTATTGCCGAGGCCACAGAATCCCGGATGAAATCCATCCTCAGAGAAGTAAAACGACACGATCTGATCATTATGACTGCCTCACGGAATACCGGTCTGCAACGCGGGATCTTCGGCTCCCTGGCCAATGTGGTGGTAAAAAATTGCAGCAATCCAGTTTTCGTGGTGTATACAAAGAAATTAGAAGAACTTGCGGGGAATTCCTGATGAAGCGAATCATTGTGGTCGGCGGTGGTGCCGCAGGATTAATGGCCGCAGGACAGGCGGCGGAAAGCGGGGCTGAAGTGGTGCTGCTGGAAAAAATGAAACAGCCGGGCCGCAAAGTCTCCATATCCGGCAAAGGACGTTGCAATATCACTAACACTGCTGACCTACCTGAATTCATATCTCATTTCGGCAGGAACGGACGTTTCCTGCGTCAATCTTTCCACCATTTTTTTAACAAGGAGCTGATCCTTTTCTTTGAAAAACATGGCCTTGAGGTGGTCAGAGAACGGGGCGGTCGAGTATTTCCGGCGCAAGGCAAAGCCCCAGATGTGGTCAAAATATTTCGAAAATGGCTGGCTGGCCTATCGGTATCTGTTCGTCCTGATTCACGGGTGGATAATTTATTAATGGAAGACGGTCAGCTGCGGGGAGTTGTCTGTAACGGCAACCCGGTCTATGGAGAAGCGGTCATCTTGGCGACCGGGGGTGCCTCCTATCCGGCGACCGGCTCCACAGGTGATGGCTACAAATTGGCGGAATCCGTCGGGCACAGTATTGTACCGATCAGGCCCGGCTTGGTTCCTGTTGAGACCGAGGGCAATTTGGCCCGCAGGCTGGCTGGCCTGCATCTGCGCAATGTTGGAGTGCGTGTGTCCATTAATGATAAGAAAGTCGAAAGAAAACCAAAGAAAGAAACTGCGTTCGGCGAACTCCTGTTCATGAAATACGGCCTTTCCGGGCCGGTCATCCTCAGCCTGAGCAATACGATTGTCGATGCTTTACGGGCAGACAAACAGGTAACCTTACTGCTAGATTTAAAACCGGCCCTGAATGAACAAAAACTTGACGCTCGTCTCCAGCGGGATTTTCTCAAACGACATAAAGAACCGATGGATTCCGTGTTGCGGGGGCTGCTTCCTGAAAAAATGGTGCAGGTATGTCTTGCTGAAACCGACATCCCCGCTGATCGGCTTGCCGGAGAGGTGCGGGCGGCAGAACGTAAACGCCTACGCTGCTGGTTGAAAAATATTCCCTTTACCGTCACCGGATATCGCGGCTTTAAAGAGGCTATTATCACATCAGGGGGAGTGGCCTTATCGAAAATTGATCCCCGCAGTATGGAATCAAAACACTGCCCCGGTCTGTATCTGGCCGGAGAGCTGCTTGACCTTCAGGCCGACACAGGAGGCTATAATTTGCAGGCTGCCTTTTCCACCGGTTGGCTGGCCGGGCGTGCCGCTGCGGAGCGGATAAAAGCAAACGGATGAGTAGGAGGAAGTGCCGTATGAAACTGAATGCCTTTTTGTTACCGATACTCGTTTTCTTCTTCCTCTGCGGCTTGTCCGGCTGCGGCAGAGAGATCTATGACGCACTCCAAAACAATCAACAACTTCGCTGCCAAGAGCTGCCTTCCTCACAATACGCAGAATGCATGGAAGGCCTTGAGGAATCCTACGAATCCTACTCAAGAACACGTAATGAGGCACTTGACCGAGAGTGAAGCTTGCTTGAACTTCTTTCTTTTTAGCCAGAATTACCGTTATCGGTCATCTTGAGCTATTTTTAACAGGAAAAGCC
>CBDTVG010000045.1:0-10285 GCA_965363745.1 uncultured Candidatus Electrothrix sp.
CTGCGCCCGTGAAGCAGGAACCCTCTCTGAACTATTGAGAATAATGGAACAAAGGCTAGAGGGGCTGGCAAGCTGAATCCTGTCTAGGGGAGGTAAAACGGGGGGAAGTTCCTCGCAAAATGCTCAGACTGCGCAGCAGTTCCCGAAGAAAAAGGAAATATTTTTACAGAAACGCAAGATTTTTCCTCTTGACAAGTAGGGAATTTTGCTCTTCATTGATGCTGAATGGTTCAGATTCAACGTCATCTCACAGTAATTCAGATACAGGAGGCGTCTACGTCATATCTATGGACAGCTATACACTTATTGGTTTTTCGGTATTCCTCGGTACCTTTTTCGTAGGCGGGTCCATCGGTCTTGCGAAATTGCTTTCCTTCCGTACCCCTGACACTCGGCGAAAGATGCAGCCCTACGAGTGCTCGATGGACCCCATCGGCGGGGCGCATATCCGCTTTAAGGTGGCCTATTATATTTTTGCCCTGCTTTTTTTACTTTTTGATATTGAATCTCTTTTTCTTTTTCCCTGCGTCAAGATTTTCAGAGCCGTGGTCGATGGCGAGATGGCCGGGATCAGTCATAGCCTTGTTTTCATTGAACTGTCAGTTTTTATCTGTATTCTTTTTTCCGGTCTTATCTATGCCTGGCGTAAGGGGGTTTTGGTATGGGAATAACTAACGAGTCATCGGTTTTGGCGCATCAAGCAGGTGCATTGGTTGAAAAATTTCCGGGTGGAGCCAAATTGGCCAATTCGGTAGAAATGCTGGTGGCTTGGGCTAGGGCTAATTCCCTGTGGCCCTTGGTCTACGGCACCTCCTGTTGCGCTATCGAAATGATGTCCACCGGTGCTTCCCGGCACGATTGGGCTCGCTTCGGGGTTGAGGTGGCCCGCGCCAGTCCTCGTCAGGCCGACCTTATTATTTTGGCCGGAACCGTTGTTGAAAAGATGGGTGAACATCTTATCACCCTATATGAACAGATGCCTGCGCCCAAGTATGTTATTGCGATGGGTTCTTGCTCCATTTCCGGTGGCCCTTTTTATTATGACTCCTACTCCGTGGTCAAGGGTGCGGATCGCCTTATTCCGGTGGATGTCTACGTACCGGGCTGTCCTCCTCGACCGGAAGCCCTATTTTACGGAATTCTGCAGTTGCAGGAGAAGATCAAAAAGCAGGGCCGTCGCCTCCCTTGGAGTATCGAAGACCTGCTTGATACTCCCTTTGAGGACGATTTTACCAAGATACGGGACGAATGGGCCGAGCTGGAGAAGAAAAAAAATGAGGAAATGGTGGAGGCGAGAGAGCAGTTCAAGCGTGACAACCCAGATTACAAACCGTCCAAACCGGTACGCTTGAAACAGGAAAAACACCCCTCCTTATCCGGCAAAGCAAAAGCAACAATTTTCAAGGGAATCAGCAACTGGACGCTCTTGCAGACCATGCAGAACAAATTTCCGAAAATCAGTGTGCATAACCAGTCCGACAGCACTCTGAAGCAGGTTGCGGAACTAGGTGCCGGGTATGTTCTTGATTTGGTCGTACCGCCGGAAAACTACAGGGAGGTTGTGGAATATCTCAAAGAAGAAAAGGCTCTCAGTCTTGATATGTTCATCCAGCTGACCTGCGTGGATTGGCAGGAGCATTTTGATATCATAGTTCATTTGCTGTCCAGCCGGGACGGGCATAAGCTCTTTCTTCGTTGCCAAGTGGACAAGGACGCAACCGACGGTTCGGAGATTGAAACGATTTCTGATCTCTACCGGGGAGCGGAATGGCATGAACGCGAGGTCTATGATATGTTCGGAGTGCGTTTTCGTCATCATCAGGATATGCGCAGGATTTTTTTAAAAAACGATTTTCCTGGTCATCCCCTGCGCAAGGATTTTGAAGATCCTTCACGGGTGGTCAAGCGGCCCTATTAGTCTGGAATTAGCGCAATACGAAACCGTACAAGTTTTTTTTGTCGATGCCGCCTGTGACATCTGATCATGTTCAGGCGGTTGATAGCTGTAAATAAATTTCACGACCCACCCAGGCATCAGTGGCGGCGTAACAAATTTGCGCTTGTGTCAGCTCATCGTTGGCCCAATTGGATGTCTGGGCGGATTTTGTAATACGCAGGCCAAGAACAACGGCGGCCAGTCCCCGCAAGCCATGGTTTTTGATTCCTTGCTTCTGAGACATCGTCCCCAAGTCAACAAATCCGGCCGGTTTGAACGGAGCCAATCCGCAAAGTTCCTGAAGGTCGAATTTAACGGCTACTCCGACCTTTAAGATCTTGGGATCAGAAAGAATAGAGATCAGGGGAAGGCGGATAACAGAAGGCTTCAACTGAAATAAATACACTTCATTTACACCGGCGAGTTGCAATAGGGCTGGAGAATATTTCTGTCCTTTCTTAAAAGCGGGTCGGGTCTCGGTATCAAAACCAAGGAGCTTCTCTCGGCCCAGTGTATCCACCGCGCTGATCATCTCTTCTTCTGTGCGAATGATATGCGTCGGTCCTTCCCATTTTCTTCCAGGGCAGTTGTTTATTTCTTGTTTTGTCATCCGCCGATCAAAACCGGGGCCGCTCTTGCGTTGAGCTTGTTTCATACAAATCATCCTGTTATTGTTTCTCCTGCTTTGTTGTTTTCACCTTTTTAAAGACCACTGTCGAAAGGGCATAATCCTTTTCAATATCGCCGCTGGCCGCGATCACATCAAAAGAACGCATCAGGTTGAGGGTCTCCTCCCGTAATCTTTTTGTTGAAACGTTCTTGCTCGCCAGCAGCATCTGACTGAGCCAGTCAGCCGCCTCTTCCGCTTGAGCGGCCAGTTGAGCAGGGCGCAGGACAAAGGTGTAATAATTTGCGTTTGAAATGTCTTGTGCAATATTGCCGTCAAGAACGTTGACCATATTTTCTGGCAAGACTGTCGTATCCCGCTCATCCGCAAGCAGGCTTTTCAGGCTGGACTCACCATTGGCGATATAGAGCATATCGTCTGAGAGAGCTATGGCCAGATGGGTCGCCTCAATCGGCATTACGCTCCAGAAATACACGGTATGGCCATTTATTTTTTCACTCTTTTCTTTAAATTCTTGTTTCGCTATTTTTTTCCGTAATTTGCCTAACACCCGCTGAACACGCTTTCGATCTTGAATCTGAAAAAAAAGAACCGTTTTCGGCAAAGGGAATATGCCCGCATTAACAATCTCATGCACAGATATTCCGACCTGTGGGCCCAGCGACGCTATGATTTGTTCTAAAGACTGGCCGAGTTCTTTTTGAACTGTGCGGTTAAAAAGACGGTACTGGCGCTTTGCCTCCGCTGTGGAAAACAGACTGCGTATTAATTCTTTATCCATACTGGAAAACCAGTAATGGAGTAGTGTTTTTTCCGTGAGCTGAGAGAGGGAAAGATTGTTTTTCGGCAAGGATTGATACTGTTTTTTGATGGATTCATTGAGGGCGGCAAACTCATATTCCGCTTTTGCTGTAATTTGAAGTTCTCCCTGATGGTCAACAATAAGTCCACCCGCATGCTTAAATCCATCTAAATAAGCGGCGACATCCTTGATCGCACTTTGATTAAAGGCGGCCAGTAGAGTTTGAAATTTTTTGATATTAAAGTAAGACTGCGCAAAAACATGACCTGAGTTGGCCTCTGTCCAGAATTTTTTGGTCGTGGCGAAATAAGCGAAGTCTGCCAAGGTCTTTCCATTTTTTTTCTGTTTGACCGCAGTGACAATCCTCTGCGGGTCGTAGGCGAGAAGAACAATGCCGCTCTTGGAATAGCCATAAAGAATTTCATTGTCATTCAGATGGATACGGGTCATATCGAGGCCGGAGATATGATCATTTGTGAAATTTTTACTCATGACGATGCGGGCGAATCTTTCAAGAGGCCCTGCAGCGGATGAGGTGCCGAACGCCAGTAGCCCATTTTTAAGTTCCTGTTCAGTATCCTCTTCTAAACGGAGCGGATTCGGAGGGCATAAGGCGAGCACGGCATCATCACCGAAAATCTGTTGCAAGGCCGGGTTTGTCATCACATCGGCTATGCCGTCATACAGGTCATCATATTTTTGTATATCTTCTCCGTTCGCACCGAGCTCCTTCATGATTTCGTGCATAGCGGGTTTAGAGGTAAATCTGCCTAGGCCGGATTGCGGAAAGTGTTCAGCCACCCCTTCTAAATCGAGAAAATTAAGCGTGAAAATGGTATTTTCAGGCAGGTAATCGGCATAATATTCATTCCCGATTGTATCAATTGGAGACAGATGCGTTAGGTAAAACGCCGCCCCGGCAATGCCGAACCCGGCAATAATAAAAAGAATAATTTTTTTCATCCGCTCACTCCTGAATTGAGGATGTCCGCCTTGGTTGAAGAGTATAAAATTGACCCAATTTAGGAAATATTACCCTAAAAAGGTGCAAAGTCAATTGTTATCAGGTATACTGGATAGGTAGTATCTGGAATAAGAACAGGCAGATTTCCTCGTAAACGTAAGCGAAATGTCTTCCAGCATCCTGTTCCGCCAAGATTAAAAGAACCTGGAAATAAGAAATGGTAACTTCTATGAATCGATGTTCTTTTTTGTTCATCCCCTTGCTTGCGGTGTGTTTTTCTTCGACGTGGACTCAAACTCAAGCCGGATCAGTTCCGATTTTAAACGACACGGCGAAGAAACAAAATACTCAGCCCGAGGTTCGTCACACTGTCCTCATTAGCAGCAGTAAAGCCCCTGCCGTTTCTGTTACGAAATCTCCTGTTGCGAAAAAAAAACGGATACAATCTGTTGTGACCTTGGGTTGCGGCGGTGATATCTCTGAGAGTAAATCAAGGCATTCCACTATCGATGTCGCTCTTTCCCCAGTCTCTGCCCCTGCTATCCCCCCTGTCCCTGTTTCTTTAAACAGCAGATCAAAAATTACATATTCCCGTACATCCTCCCCTGCTTATCGGTCTTCCTCCAAACCCGCTCCTCTTTCCGGTATTAATAAAGATATCACTTCAAAAAGTGTTATAATTTTAGATGCCCAGTCCGGTGATACTCTTTTCGCCAAGGCACCGGACAATCCTCGTCAGCCCGCATCCACCATTAAGGTGATCACCGGAATGATCGCCATGAAGCGCCTGAAGGACAACGAAAAGGTCGATGTGAGTAAACACGCCGAAAAAATGCCGAGCTCCAAGGTCTATTTAAGTGCTAAAAAACAGTACAAGGCCAATGATCTGATCAACGCTGTTCTGCTGGCCTCGGCAAATGATGCCAGCGTGGCACTGGCCGAGAAAGTCGCGGGCAGTGAAGCTAATTTCGCCAAGCTGATGACTCTATATGCCAGACTCTGGGGAGCGAAAAACACCATCTGCCGCACCGCTTCCGGCCTGACAGCCAAGGGGCAGCAGTCCACAGCCCGTGATCTCGCCCAGATATTTCGTCATGCCATGCGGGACAGAGAATTTGCCCGGCGGATGAAGCGGACAAAGGTCACAACCTCTTACGGAAAATTATTGCGCAATCATAATAAAGCGCTTTGGCGGGTGGACGGGGCAATGGCGGGTAAGACCGGCTATACAAATTTAGCCAGACAGACCTATGTCGGACAGTTCAAACGGGGCGATGATGCCATTGTTGTAGCTATCATGGGAAGTGAAACCATGTGGACGGATATTAAACGCTTGGTTGAATACGGCTTCAAAAAGAAAGAACAGATTCAAATTGCCCAGCTTGCTAGGACGAAAATAGCTCTTCAATAAGTAATATTTTTTCTCAGATGATAAGGGTGTTGAAACAATCAGCGTAACTTCTTGATTATTCGTCATTATTCAACAAAGAGTTTTTTTGCGTGAAATGCCGCTATTTCAAGTATTTATAGGCATACTTTTCAACACCCTTATGATATATCCACCCCGCTTGCGAGGTGGATATTTTAGTTATCGGTGAAGGAATAAAAGAAATGAGAAAATTAGGTTCTGCGGCAAAGCCGACCAAAACCACCGGGAATTGTGCCGGATGACCAGTAAGCGCGACCATGTTTATAATCAACAAACCATTGTCCCCCAGGTCTACGAACAGCGTCAACCAAGATAAAAGGCTGGTCCGAGGAAAAAGCGAGATGCAGATGTTGATTTTTCGCATTCATCTCCTGTTCCATGAGCGACATGGCTTCGGGCAGTGTCGGCATTCGCCAGTCAGAGAATCCGGCGAATCCCTCCTGATTCACTTTTTCTATTGCCTTTCGCATCATGCGATTACTCATGATGTCCAAACCTCCCCGTTGCCACATCAGGCCGGTGACAACATCGGTCACGGTCAAACCGTCGCCGTTGTCAACTAAATAATTTTTGAACTGTCCAGCCGGATTTCGTTCATGATCCGTAAAATTATGTTCTTTGATTAATTGATCCGCTTCCTCCTCAACAAGCTCTAATGGCGTTTCCGATAGCATCATCAAGTTGGTAAGATCAGCGGGTAGTGCTTCATCAGCTCCGGGAAGACCGGTCGTTCCTAAACGATCACCGCTGTCCTCATCGTCCAAAGGAACAACCTTGGAGGTGTCATCACTCTCAATAACGTTTTCGATCAACCATTGTTTGAGTTCACTGTCAATGGCGTGGCTGCGTTCAAACAGAGCGACCTTCCCCTTTTTATTCACGCAACGTTGCATCATCTCCGGCGGAGCAAGAATTTCCGCCACCACCTTGGCATGTTTAATCCCCCGCTCCATCAGGCAGAGCTTGGGTTCCTCTCCCCAAGCATCAACAAAAAAATAATAGATCCGTTCTTTGCCGCTACGAACACGTTCCCTGCCGCCCCAGCTCTCAAAGGTGCCGAAGCTGTACTCCGGTGTCATCTCCCAGTCAACAACGGTCGGGTTGCCCGCAAGATTCAATGTATTAAAAAGGCCCATAAGATCCTCCATTATTATTTTGAAAAATTATAAAAATACAGTATCATTCTCAATGAAATTGAGACAAGATATCATTGTTGTTCAGTCTATTAGAAGGTTACGATAATAATCATTATTAAGTCAATATGAAAATTAATTTTCCTACATTTTCCGGTTCTCCGCAGCCACTGGGCGCGACAGTCACTCCTTCGGGTATCAATTTCGCACTTTTTTCACGCCATGCGAAAAAAGTTTCTCTGGTTCTCGGTTTAAAGGATGCTGGCGAGGCAGGCAGAATTGAAATTGAACTGCATCCTGCATTAAACAAAACCGGTGATATTTGGCATATACAGGTCAGTGGGCTGCCTCCATATATTCGTTATGGATACCGACTCTCAGGCCCTATGGAACCGCGAACTTCCGGCCTCGCTTATGACGACGAACTGATCATACTTGATCCCTACGCCAAAGAAGTTCGTTCACCCCGCTGGGGGCTGGATCGTTCAGGACTCAGCAGCCAGACCTGCGGTCTCATCCCTCTTGATGTCTATAATTGGGAAGGAGATCGACCGCTGAATATCCCCATGCGGGACTCTGTCATTTATGAAATGCATGTTCGTGGCTTCACCCAGCATTCTTCCTCCCATTGCAGCTTTCCCGGAACGTTTAAGGGGATCTGTGAAAAAATTGACTATTTAAAAGAACTGGGTATCACGGCGGTTGAACTGATGCCGGTCATGGAATTTGATGAGAATGAATGCCTTTTTAAAAATCCAGAAACCGGTGAACAGCTAAGGAATTTTTGGGGATACAGCCCCCTGTCTTTTTTCGCCCCCAAAGCCTCCTATTCTTCTGACAGCGGCCATCCCCTGCGGGAGTTCCGGGATATGGTCAAAGCGTTGCATCGGGCTGGAATCGAGGTGATTCTTGATATTGTGTTCAACCATACTTCTGAGGGCGGCTGGGACGGCTCAACCACCTCCTTTCGCGGCATCGACAACCCCATCTATTACCTGCTTGATCCGCACACCAGGGAATACCTCAACTTTTCCGGTTGCGGCAACACCTGCAATTGCAACCATCCCATTGTCCGCACCCTGATTCTGGACGCTTTGCATTGGTGGGTTATAGAGATGCATGTGGACGGTTTTCGTTTTGATCTCGCCTCTATTCTTGGACGGGATCAGAGCGGCAACGTGTTGAGCAATCCGCCTGTGGTGGAAAGGATAGCCGAAGATCCTATCTTGGCGAATACGAAAATCATTGCCGAGGCTTGGGATGCCGCCGGGCTGTATCAGGTCGGCCATTTTTCATCCCACCATCGCTGGGCGGAGTGGAACGGCAGATTTCGGGATGATGTGCGCATGTTTATGAACGGCACTCCGGACATGGTTTCCGCTTTGGCGACCCGGATCGCAGGTAGCTCGGATCTGTATCAGCATAATGGTCGCAGGCCCTGTAATTCCGTTAACTTTATCACCAGCCATGACGGTTTCACTTTGGCGGATATGGTCAGTTATAATGAAAAGCAAAATTTGGCCAACGGCGAAGATAGCCGGGACGGGGACAACAACAACCTGAGCTGGAATTCAGGTGCGACGGGGGAGACGGCTGATAAAAATATTCAAGCTCTACGTCAGCGTCGGATCAAAACCATGGCCTTGATTTTATTCCTCTCCCAGGGGGTTCCTATGTTGGTTGCTGGTGATGAATTCGGTCAAAGCCAAAAGGGCAATAACAACGCCTGGTGCCAGGATAATGAAATCAGCTGGCTCGATTGGGGGTTGCCGGAGAAAAATAAAAATCAGCTTCGTTTTTTCAGAAAATTGATTCACTTGCGGCGCAATCACGCCATTTTTCGCCGAGCGGAATTTTTTGAAGTCCACAGCCCGGACGGCCCGCCGGTGGGCCAGGAAATCTCCTGGCAGGGACTGAAGCCGGGTGAACAGGACTGGTCCGGTCAGTGCCACACATTATCGTTTCTGCTGAAAGGCGGTGAAATTGATGACGGCGATGATGCTCATTTTTTTGTTATGCTCAATGGACAGCCTGAGCGAGCGGCAAGTTTTACGGTGCCGGAGACGGGAGTCGCATCAAGGCACTGTGTTTGGAGGAAAATTATTAATACCGAACAAAAAGCTCCAGCAGATTTTGTTAATCTTGAGCAGGCCGGGCGGGTAGAGGTGGGCAGGCAGGTTGAAATTGCCCCTATGGGTTGTGTTGTTCTGCAGAGTTAGAGTGAGCCTGTTGGTGCTTTTGTGTCTTCAGCACCTGAATAATTTGCGCAGGTTGTTTCGGTGGGCCGTATATTTAATTTTGTGATGTTCGGCTCACCTGAACCAAAACCTTTTTGTTGTCGCCGTCAATATCCAGCACCTGAACATTGAAAACACCGGTTGAGGATTTCAATTCTTCCGTGTATCCCCTTAATACAGCGCGGACAGATGACTTGCCACCTGCGGGAAAAATATGAAGACTTACAAAGTCTTCGCCCTCAATATTTTGAAAAACGACTGACAGGCTGGTTTGGGCATCTTGTAGAAACAGAGAGCGATGCTCATTTATTGTATATTCAAACGGGGCATAAGAAATTTTGGGCTTATCAGGTTCCGAGTCACTTGACCGGTTTTCCTGATTTTCTCCCAAGCCGATACAGTTTCTGACTTCATCAGGGGCAATAGTCACTATTAGAGTAAGTAGTGCGATTGCTAGGCCTGATAACTGAATCACCCTGTCTTTGACAAAAAATCTTGATATATCAATATATTTTAAGATTATTTTGTTTTTATTATTCTCGTTGTTATCCATTTTATTTCACATAAGGCAAATGGAGGCACTGAGTTTCTGTTTAGCAAATTAACGAGATTGCAGCTCAATACTGTACACGCCATCATCAGGAGTAAGCCCCGTTAATTTAATGGAGTTAAGTGTTGCATTTTTATCAATCGTATAAGAATTAAAGACCATCGTCGTCCAGAAACAACTTTAATAATCCACCCTTCTTCTCAAATCTAATCATTTTTTTCTTCCGCCAATCCCAAGTGGTTTGCGTGTGCCAGCTTTCCCTACCGGCAAAAATAACTTTACCATCGTACGCAACATCCTTATAAGTAATTAAGATTTTTAATCTTGCTGTATAGTCGTTAAAGTCTAATACGATTTCGTGCTCTGGAGAAGTTTGGTACCAAACAAACATCTTAACATCGAAGTCGCCATTACCATTTATCTCGTTGAGATTTATAGAAGATCCCACCTTTCTTCCAGAAAAATAATTACCAGCAGAACTTTTTTTGACTATAAAAGGGTGTTGAAACAATCAGCGTAAATTCTTGATTCTTCGCTGTTATTCGACAAAACGTTATTTTGTGCAGAATAGCGCTATTTCAGATAGTTATATACATACTTTTCAAC
>CBDTVG010000046.1:0-10236 GCA_965363745.1 uncultured Candidatus Electrothrix sp.
GGCAGCTGGTTGAACTGCTCAACAAGGATGAAACCCTGCTGGATAAGGTGGAGATCGCCGGGCCGGGCTTTGTCAACCTCTTCCTCAAACCGTCGATTTGGAGCACCGTGCTTGCCCCCATTGACGAACAGAAAGAGCAATTCGGCCTGTCGAATTTCGGCAACAAAAAAAAAGTCATGGTGGAGTTTGTCAGTGCCAATCCCACCGGCCCCCTGAGTGTAGGCCATGGCCGTAACGCCATCCTCGGCGATACCATCTCCCGTCTGTTGGTTGCCACCGGCCATGATGTCACCCGTGAATATTATTTCAACGATGCCGGACGACAGATGCGGGTTTTGGGCGGTTCCCTTCAGGCCCGCTATTTAGAGAAATTGGGTCTGGAAAATGAGTTCCCGGAAGACGGCTATCAAGGCGATTATATGTACGAGATCGCCCAGTCTATGATTGACGAAGCCAATGACGGGTTCAAGGATGCTGACCTGGATGTATTTCGCAAACGGGCGCAGGATGCTATATTCGCCGATATTGACACCACCCTCAAGCGTATCGGCATTACCTTTGACTCCTACTACAACGAGCACACCCTGTACGAGGAGGGTATGATTGAGGATGTGGTTACCGAGCTTCGGGATAAGGGGTTGGTGTACGAGCAGGATGACGCCACCTGGTTCAAGACCAGCGAATTCGGTCAAAAACAGGATCGGGTGATCATCAAGAAGACCGGCGAACCCACCTACCGTTTACCGGATATCGCTTACCACCGGGAGAAATTCCGGCGTGGTTTTGAGTGGATGATTGACATTTTCGGGGCGGATCATATCGCCACAGTCCCCGATGTCATGGCCGGGATTGAGGCCTTGGGCTTGGATAACTCCAAGGTCAAGGTGATCCTGCACCAGTTTGTTACGCTGTTGCGGGACGGCAAGCAGGTCAAGATGTCCACCCGCAAGGCCACTTTTGTCACCGTGGATGAGCTGGTTGATGAGGTGGGCGTTGACGCGCTCCGTTTCTTTTTTCTCATGCGCAAACCGGATTCTCAGCTGGAATTTGACCTGGAAGTGGCTACAACCCAGAGTCAGGAAAACCCGGTCTATTATGTTCAGTACGCCCATGCCCGCCTTTGTTCCATTGAGCGGATGGCTACGGAAAAAGAAGTCAGTATTCCAGAGCTTGCCGAGGCTGATTTACAGTACCTTAAGGAGCAGGAAGAATATCAGCTACTCAAGAGCTTGGCCGCATACCCGGCTTTGGTAGCTGATGCCGCCGCCGACCTCGCTCCTCATAGGGTCATCTTTTTTCTCATGGAGCTGGCCGCTAATTTCCATTCCTTCTACAACAAGCATAAGGTGGTAACCGAAGACCAACAGCTCTCCGCCGCCCGTCTTCGCTTGTGCAAAGGCGTAAAAACTGTGCTAGCCAACGGACTAAATTTGGTCGGGCTGACTGCGCCTGAGAAGATGTAGCAAAGAAGTAGGGGCACGGCATGCCGTGCCCCTACCCATCACAACAACATCACAACGGTTTTTTATTCAAAGATTCCTGCCAAAATGGAGGACGCTCTTAGTGATGACGGTACCGGTTTGCTCCTGAACCCAGTCGTGATGTCGATCCATAAAGGGGAGAAAGACCAAGCTCGCTGAAATATTTTCTGGGCGGACTCTAGGCAGGTGGGGAAAGACAGCGCGTTTGTTAGCCGCAGAGGCGGCAAGCATCACTTTCAGTGACTGTCTCGCCTCGCCAAGAGGGAGGGTGACCGGATAGAGAGCGGAAGCTGGGACGGCCCGGATGTTCTTCGCTTGGCCTGCGGGTGGAAGCCGCCATTGGCTGATGATGATTTGCTTGCCGGTACGGAGGAAAATCTTAGGCCGCAACTTGAAAGCGGGAATCCAGAAACACATAGCCTGATTCTCCCATTCCTTACGGGGAACCAAAGGTTGGTTGGTGCGTCTGATAAAATCGGCAAAACTGAGGATTCCCACGGACGGCAAGGTGACTTTTATTTTCCAGAATGGCAGGTACAAGGCTGTATCCGGCCCTCCAAGGACAACGGCGCAGGGAATCCTCTCAAGCCCGTTCCCGTCGATTCGCCAGGCTGTGTCACAATTATCGCAGGTCAAGACCAGGCAATCACCCTCGCCCTCTAAATTCCAGCCGCAACGGGGACAGAGTGTGGCCAGAAATTTCATCTGCCAATTCGGTTTAAAAGCGGTTCCGGATGAAGCACGGAAAAATGAAGGGTCGGCCCCGTCCAGCGGTTCTCCTAACACAGCATCAAACAATCCTTCATCCCGAGGCAACAGGGGCAAGTAAATATAGCTGAGGATCTCGCCGATATATGCGCGATGATACACCTCCTCCCCCTTGTTGAATATGGCCTGGAGACGGGCCGCCTTTTCAAAAACTTTTTGAATTTTAACGGAAACGGGAAGGAATCGACCTTTTGTCTTGCTGTGCAGACGCTCCAGTTTCATAGCCTGGGGACGAAGCCCAAGGGAAGGAGGAAGGCCGGGCATAGTGCAGCCGTCCTGGGTTGTATCTAAAACCTTGTGTGCAATTCCAGATTCGGTCACGGAAAAAATATTGCCCTTGAAACGCAGATATGGGGCGTAGAGTAACTGATCCTGTTTTTCGGGAGTGACTCGGTTGGGCAGGGCGTAACGAAACGGCCCGGAAGTCTGGAGAAAATTTTTCACCCCGCAATACGGGCAGGTCAGCAGACGGTCCGATACCGAGAGAGTGACGGCCCCGCCGCATTGGGGACAGGGCTGTTCGACTTGAATATTCATTAGGAATATTTTTAAACATATTTACTAAATCCTGTCAAGTCAGGCAAGAAAACAGCAAGGACGATATTCTGCCAGCCCCGCCTTTTAGGCGGCCCTAAGAAGAGAATTTTTGTAACTTTTCAAAAAACACAGGCAATATTGTAAAAAAGTTGTAAAATAAATTCTTTGAATTCAACCAAGCCTGAACTTCCTTCTAAGTAGGTACTTATTTCAACAGAAGAACGAAGCGCTCTCGTTGACGCACTGCTTGTGTTCGGCAATTTGCAGGTGCAGGATAGGCGTGTTGAATTTTTGGAAGACTACATTCAAGAACTGAAAAAAAACTCGCAGGCCGAAGGTCAACAAGTTAAGCATATGGAGTATGGAGAAGTGCCTGAAGCAACAAAGGTTGTTGCGAACCATTGTTACGAACAATTATCAATTATCAAAATAACCTTGATCATATTTTTCCTCTTTTCGGGAACGATGTTTATGGGTAAGTCAGGCTGTGCAGCCGGAAGCGGTACCGAATTTTACTACTTCAATCCAGATTCCTCACAAAGTAACCTTGTGCGCCTTAAGCGGAAGATGGATATTTTTTTGAGCAAAAACAACTTTGTCGTTAACTTCCAGCCTTTTGCCAAATATCATGACTTCCATCGTGAAATGAGGAAAAAAATACCCGCATTCGTTTTTATGCCGGAGTGGTATCTTCAACAAAACAAGCGTCTTTACCACCTAAAACCACTCCTGCGGCCAGTACGCAACAATCTGTCAACATACCGAAAAATTTTGCTGACCACTAAAGGGTCACCAATTAATTTGCAGAACCTGCGGGATAAGACAATTGCTTTGACATCCATGGGGCCAGCCACGCCTGACCTGCTCAATAAGCTGATATTCAATCGTTATAATCTTAATTCTAGCTTATTTAACATTATTTTGACGCCAAAAGATTCTGACGCTCTGTTCGCTCTGGCTGTACGACAGGTGGATGTCGCTTTGGTGTCACAGGATAATTTTCAAAAAATCGGCAAGATAAACCCTCGAATTCCGCAGCTTGTCCGCCCTTTGGCTGAGTCGCAACCAATTCCACTACCGGTGATATGTGCAGGTAATGAGATGGTTCCCAAAGAAAAAATTATGAAGATAAAGAGGATCTTTCTGGATGCGAAGCACTCCAAAGATTTCGCTGATCTTATGGAGATGTTGCAAATTGATGCGTGGCAGAACTATTCTCTATAGCATACTGTCGGTTATCCTGTTTGTATGCGGTATATTCTCAACACCGCTCCAAGCCGCTGACTCAAACGCTCCAGTAGCTATTCTGCTCTCCGACAGTGAAGAAGCCTACAGTCTGCCGGTAAACACCTTTCGCGCTGAGATTGGTCGTCCTGTTAAAATTTTTAATCTGCAGGGCGACCTCAAAAAAAATTTTGAGCTAAAGCATAAACTTCTTGCAATTCAACCAAAAATAATATTTGCGCTGGGAGCTAAGGCCGCTTATGCCAGCAAACTCTGGACCCGAGATAATCAGAATATCGCCGTCCTCTTTGCCATGGTGTTTAACTGGCAACGGTACAAACTGTTAAGTCAGCAAAATATGGCTGGTATCGCTGCGGAAATCGCCATTGGCACCAAATTCGCCAACATCACGGTGTTCTCTCATGACATTAAAAAAATAGGGATAATCTACAGTAACCATAGCTATGAGGTGCTGAAAGAGGCTCAAAAAGCTGCCGAGATATTTGATCTTAAACTCTACAGTAAAGAGATCAGCCGATCCAAAGATTTTAGACGTTTTTTTAAAGAGATGAACGAAAAAATAGATGCCTTTTTAGTCCTGAACGATCCGGTGATCTATACTCTCGATAATATGGATTGGCTTAAAATACGTTGCGTTAAGGGAAAATTACCCTGTATCGGCCAATCACGCAATATTGTCGAGCTAGGTCTGGTGCTTTCCATCAATCCTGATATGGCCGATATCGGTTCACAAGCAGCCTCAATAGCTAAAAATATCATCAACCGTCATCAACGTCCAGATGTTATCGGTGTGATGGCACCATTGGGGACCGAAATCATCATCAATCGCAAGACGGCTGAACGTATTGGTTTGGAACTGCACCAATCCTCCATTGACATGGCTACAGGGGTCATTGATTAAAACTCAGCTGACAGGAAACCATGAAAAAAGTTTTCGTAACAGCGGCAATCTTTTTTTTCTTGAACTGCGCATCGGGTTGGGCCGACACAGAGACTGTGAAAGCCATGATGACTAAAGAAGAAATCAACGATTTTGAAAAAATGTTCGAGCAAGGGGAGCCGCAGGAAGAGGATGTCTACCGTACAGACCGCCTGTTGCTTACCGCCACCGGTAGTATGAAACCGGTTCACCTTGCGCCTTCTGTGGCCTCGGTCATCACGGCTGAAGATATTGAGAGGCTTGGTGCCACCACCCTTGATGAGGTGCTAGAGACAGTACCCGGTCTCCATGTGGCATCGTCTTATGGTCACCTTGATCCTATATATTCCATACGAGGCATCCATACCAGCCTGAATCCGCAAGTCTTAGTACTGATGAACGGCCTCCCTTTCACTACACCGTACAACGGCACCCGTCCATCAGGATTTCGCCTTCCGGTTTCAATGATATCACGTATTGAAGTGATCCGGGGACCGGGGTCGGCTATCTACGGAGCTGATGCCTTTGCAGGCACCATTAATATTATAACCAAGGACCGCTTTGAAGTGGACGGGACGCATACTGGTATGCGTCTAGCTTCCTTTGACGGTGTGGATGTCTGGACCCAGCACAGCGGACAGTACAAGGGATGGGATATCGCCATCGGAATGGAGTACTGGCGTGGCGGCAGCGATGATCGTCGAGTCATTGATGCCGATCTTCAGACAAAACTGGACAAAACCTTCGGCACCGATGCTTCTTTGGCTCCCGGCCCGTTACATACCGATTTTGAAAATTATAATTTCTTTGCTAACTTCAACCGTAACCAATGGACTGTCCGTCTTTGGGGCGGATTCCTGAACAATTATGAAGGCGGGACCGGCAGTGCTGGGGCATTAGGCCCGGAAACCAAAGTGAACACCGATCTGATTTTAGGTGATATAGCTTGGCATGATGACAAGCTGGCCGGTAATCTTGGCCTCACCATGAAACTAACCTACCTATACTGTAAGGATGATGTCCTGTATCAACTTCTACCGCCCGGCTCAACTGTCGCCATCGGTACTGACGGGAATCTCTTCATTTCACCAATCGCGGGAGTCACCACGTTCACTGACGGTGTTTTCGGCAAACCAATTCTTATCGATCAACAACTGACATTCGATGTAATAACTAAATATGAAGGATGGAATCACCATTTTTGGCGTATCGCTGCGGGGGGGAAAATACAGGATGAGAATACCGAAGAGTACAAAAATTTTGGGCCGAGAATTCTTGACGGTAGCGGGCTCTCTGGCAGTACCGACGGCACGTTAGTGGAAGTCACAAGTACGGAAGAAGGCATATTTATGTCTGATCAGAAGCGCACGATCCTCTATGCCTCTCTGCAGGATGAATGGGCTTTTGCCAAAAAATGGGAACTCACAGCCGGAATACGTTACGATAATTACAGTGATTTCGGAGAAACCATTAATCCGCGCATCGCGTTGGTATGGGAAACACGTTATGACCTGACCACCAAGCTCATGTACGGTCGGGCATTCCGCCCTCCGGCTTTCTCTGAAAGTTACATTATAAACAATCCAATTTTTTTTGGTAATTTGGACCTCAAACCAGAAACCATTGACACTTATGAGCTTGCCTTTGACTATAGACCCATACGTTCTCTGAAAACAGTTGTCAGTTTCTTTGCCTATAATATTGATGGGCTCATTGATTACGTTGCCGATCCGAAACCGGCCACTACCAATACAGCCCAAAATTATATCAACCAAAAGGGGCATGGTTTTGAATTTGAGCTGGAGTGGGAGGCCATGACTTCTTTAACCCTTAGCGGTAATTTCGCCTTGCAGGACTCTGAAAATAAAAATACGGGAGCCGTTGTCGCCGACGCGCCCGGTATGCAATTATATCTCAACGCTTACTGGAATTTTATGCCTGAATGGTATCTCAATGCGCAATACTTTTGGATTGGAGATAGGGAGAGGGCGCAGGGTGACAGTCGAGAAGATATTAAGGACAACCATGTTACCAATATGATACTGAAAAGAAAAAATGTTACTCAACATATTGATCTCGCTTTTTCTGTAAGTAATATTTTCAATGAAGATGTTCGCGAACCGATATCATCCGATATTCCGAATGACATACCGATGGAGAGCAGAGCAATGTATGCCGAGTTGATCTATCACTTTTAACCTTGACAATCTCGTGAAAAATTAAAAAACGACAACTCAGTAAGTTGATGGATTTGCAAAAAGTCTCCCTGTGTAACTTTCTGTAATTACCAACTTGTATTTATTTGTTTTATTGACTTTCACATATCTTCTCCAAAATCCAGGGTGGTTTTCATTAGCGCAATTTTCCTAACAAGCAAATTAGAACACGGCACAATGCCGTTGAGCATGTTTTACCCTGGATTTTGGAAAGGATACCTTTGTACGACAAAATAAAATTGTCATATTTACACATCAATATACTGATAATATTGGACAAAATATTGATTAATAACATCTTTGGTTAAGCCATAATTTTCCGAGGAATACTTATGAACACCGTGCTTATTTTTTGGATTCTTCGATAACCATTTATTCATCCTTTTCGTGACACTATTTTCTGAAATAAATCCGAAGTGACTATATATATTATGGATTATATTTATAGGATCTTTGGCGAGATCCTTATAATTGATATCGAGGAATTGCTCTGCTGCATGCTCCTGGCGGGATCGAATGGTTTTATCCAGCATATCTTTCCAAAACAATGCAACCTCTCTGCCCATTTGATCCGTAATTTTCTTCTCTTGAAGATTTTTCCGGATAGCTGTCAACATGCTGCAAAGGGATGAAAGACTTTGAATAGGTGCTCTATGGGTTTGCACAACACAGGCATCTGGAAAAACCCTTAATAAACTGTTTATCCCGAACATATGGAAGGGACTTTTTAGAACCCAGCGTTGTTGAGCATTCTGAGGGTTCATGAATTGGAGCAGTTGCAGTTGTTTTTTATAATAATGGTATATAGGGAGCATATCTTGTCCCTTTAACCATTTGTAATAAGATGGCAAATCAAATAGAACATGAAACATAGGAGAAATAAAACTTTTATCAAGGAGAAGGAAACACTCCTCTGGTTGTCGTACATATGCAGAATGCATAATATTTATATTCGGCACCACAGCATTTCGTATCCGAAGGAATTCTTCAGCAGCTTGTACTCGGGAATCGGCGTCTTGTTCAGATAATCCTGAAAAAGGAGCAGGGAATAATCCTTCCCAATAAAGAAGAGAACGATTGGAATGGTCTTGAGCTAATAGTCTCTGAAGCAGAGTAGTGCCGGTGCGTGGCAGGCTGACAATAAATAACGGTTTTCGTATCTGTTCTTCATTAATTTGAGGATACTGTTTGTATTGTTTCTGAATCAGTAATCTTCCGCACAGGTATTTTGTCAGTAGAGAGTGAATATAAAACCAGCCAAAAGAATTAAATTCCCCTTCTTCACGGCAGGAGTTGAGCAGTCTTCGTAACGGCGCTACAAAACCCGTATCTCCCCAATCATATAACCCTACTTCTTGACATGCTTTATTCATCAAAAAGTCTTCTGATTTTTCTTCTGGATTAGTTTTGTGATAACGGGAGGCTTTTTTTCTTATCAGCTTTTCATACTTGTGATTCATATCGGATTTTTTTCAAGATGTTAATTCATTATAAATACCAATACCTTCGCCACATGATAAAAATGAACAAAATGCATTTTGGCGAAGGTATTGAAATACAGGAGATGATATCTATGCAAAAAGAAATAATTTCTGTCGTCTTTTCTTTCATAAAGCCTGAACTCACCGGCGAGGCAGTAGCAATATATCAAGAAGTTATTGATAATTATAAAAATCTTAAAGGATGTCTAGGTATTCAATTCTTTACAAAGGTGAATTATTCAAATAAATTTATGATTGTTTCAAAGTGGAGAAGTTTAGAGGAAAGAAATAAATACCTGAAATCTGAATTTCATAAAAACGCCATAGAACGATTGAAGCCGTACAGACAAAGTGATCCGATTATGAACAACTTTGAATAACTAACCGTACATTATATATATTGCATTCTGCAAGAGGATCAAATGTTAAAAAAAACTTTGATTACAGGTGGTAATTCCGGTATTGGTTACGCAATCGCTGGTCTTTTAAAGGAAAAAGGGTATTCTGTAGTTATATCAGGTCGTAACAAAGACAGGGTACGGAAGGCAGCCGCAACGCTGGATGTCGAATATATAATTGCCGACATGGCTGAATTTGATGATATAAAACGCCTATCCTCTCCATTTCAGAACGAAGGGCTTGATGTACTGATTAACAATGCCGCCATAGCGACGTTTATTCCGTTAGCAGATCTATCCAAAGAAAATTATTCGGTATTTTTTAATACCAATATTCGCGGCCCCTTGGAGCTAATACGAGAACTGGTACCAGCGTTGGAAAAAAGACAGGGAAGCATCACCAATATCTCCTCCATAGCCGTTAATAACGGCTTGCTCAATGGTTCACTTTACGCAGCAACCAAAGGAGCGCTGGAAGCCGCCACTCGAAGCATTGCCTTGGAACTGAGCCCGAAAAAAATTCGAGTCAATGCTGTTTCACCCGGGGCTATCGACACGCCATTGTTCAGAAAATCGGGACTTAGTCAGGAAAATATTGATGCACGTAGAAAAATTATAAACAGGAATATCCCCTTGCAACGCTATGGCAAAGCCGAAGAAGTTGCTCATGTGGTGTGTGCTCAACTTGAGGCCACCTATGTAACGGGTAGTGTCTGGGTTGTTGATGGAGGAGCTGATATTCTGGTTACGAATCAAGATAACCCAAAAAATTGTGAAAAATACTCCTAACAAGAAATGATAGTCTAGTAAAAAGTCAGAATTTGCGGTTTTGGCAATGAAAACTCAATGAGTTACGATGCAAAAAAAGGGCATTTGGGACTTTTTACGAATCCATCAAGAAATAGATAATTGACACTGCCTAATTTTGTCTGAATCTAACTGCTCATTCTTGATAAGAAGGAACAAGATCATGTGCCAGAAGAAGTTACCCACTCGAAACTTATTCTGTTCAGAGCGTTCCATTTCCTTGTTGGACCATCAAGCGAATTAATGCAGTACAGCGATTCTTTTCTGTCAATTAAACTACAATACCTTCGCCAAATGAGAAAAACGGGTAAAAATGTATGGCGTGCTGCCCTGTAACTATCTGATTTTTGGTCATCATCAAAATAATTTTTCTGGCAAAATTTG
>CBDTVG010000047.1:0-10160 GCA_965363745.1 uncultured Candidatus Electrothrix sp.
CCTCCATTTTAGAGACAAGGGGAAGGGATACTTTCGATTTTTTTTCTGAGATTACGGAGTCGATTTTTTCTTCTTTTTTGGTCGAACTTTTTTCATCCTCGGTGTCAACTGGATAATCCAGTTGGGCTGTATCACAGGTAATTTTTTAGCTGTGGCCAAGGTTTTTGCTCCGTTGTTAGCTGACGGCGGTGTATATTCAGTTTTCTGAAAAAAAGTTGGCAGATGCCCGACAGATTGAAAAAAATCAGAATTTTTTAATGGTACATCAGGACTTTCCGACTGTGTAAAGGAGGCTCCGTTCCCCGTTGTCTTATCCTCCTGCGGAAATTCCCCGCTTTCCTGCTTTAATGCCGCATCAGTCAGATTGCTTATATTTTTTTGTCGGTTATAGAGCAAGTCGTTACGCTGGCAAAACAGAAGGAGAGCGGCGAGTAAAAGAGCTAACAGTAACACCCTGAACGTGTTGCCGGATTTGCCCGCTGTGTCTTCCATCCCATCGATGTCAACCTGTTTATGCTGAACAATATGGACGGGCAGAACAACTGATGCGTTGTCCGCTGAAGCGACTTCTAATGCTTCTTCAGCCAATATGTTTATTGAGCCGGGAATACCTTCAGCCACATTACATATTTTATGTACAGATTCGGATGTAAAAATTTCAGCACGGCCTGTTTCGTCTGCCTCTCTCCTCCCGGCTGCCTTGAGTCGAAAATTAAGGTAATCTTTTGTCTCTTTTTCGGAGAACGATTTTAAAACATAATTTGATGTAAGCTCCACGCCGGAACAGTAGGTGCCCAAGCGTTCAATATGATTATTCAGGGCGGGTTGCCCGAATAAAACGACTTGAAGTATATGTGTTTCTTCTTCTGTACAAAAAGTTCGGAATAAACGTTCAAGTGCGGCGAGAAATATTTTTTCAGCCTCATCAATGAGCAACAGAATTTTTTCTCCCCGTGCTTTATGTCGCATCAGCAACGCATGCAGTTCGGCACCCATATCTTGCACCGATTCCGCAGACGGTTCCATGCCTAATTCTAAGCAGGTCATATAAAGTAGTTCATCAAAGGAACCGGCTGGATTATCCAAATAAACAATACGATAATCAACAGCGGCCAGCTCCCGACTCAGGAGGTGACAGAGCAGGGTCTTACCTGATCCCGCTGGGCCAGTGAGTCTGGTTATTGAATTGCCGTTTGTAAGGTCGTTCCGCAACCCTTTGAGGGCCTCTTTCCTCCCGGCTCCAGAAAAAAACATATCCAGATTGAATTCCTGGGTGAATGGAGGCTTTTTAAGGTCAAAGTCTTGAAGATACATTATTTATATAATATAAGTTATGCTTAGTGCATAAGGAAAGAAGAAGGAACGACGATATCACACACTGTTGGATTGACACCTTTGAATTTTCAGCGTAATCTGTCTGGCAGCACGACCGAATTTCGTCCGCTGTACGATGTAAAGCGTGTATATATTGTAATGAGACAGAATAGTCTCATTATTCGACAAGAGAACTTTTCTGTAAACATATTTTGTTGAGTCGGCATTTTTTCGCCTCATTTTAATCTTCTGATTTTAAATTTCAAGCGTGTTCTTTTCACATACATTCTTATGGAGATCTCATGGAAAATTCGATGTTACAACTCATTTGTCTTTCTTCACTTTTCCTGCTTCATGTCACGGTAGCTGCCGCCGAACCCGAGGTGGTTTCCACTTTGGATGATCAGCGTTCTGTTGCGGTGACTATTTACAATCAGGATCTGGCTTTGGTACGGGACAGCCGTGCAGTGACGCTTCCCGTCGGACAACAGACCCTGGCCTTTCGGGAGGTCAGTGCTAAAATTCGTCCCCAGACAGCTCTGATGAAAGCTCCGGGCCTTCAGGTGTTGGAACAAAATTTTGAGTACGATCTACTGAGTCCGCAATCGTTATTAGAAAAATATGCTGGAAAAAATGTCAGATTAGTTAAAACGCACCCGACCACCGGTGAGGAGCTCATAGAAGAAGCCACTGTCCTCAGTGTGAGTAACGGGGTTGTATTGCGGGTCGGTGACCGCATTGAATCCGGCGTTCCAGGTCGTTTAATTTTTTCAGACGTTCCCCATGATTTGCGGGATAGGCCGACCCTGACTATGTTGGTTGACAGTAGAAACAGTGCACCTCAGCTGATTGTACTTAGCTACCTGACCAGCGGATTATCCTGGCAGGCAGATTATGTTGCCGAATTAGGGGCGGATGACACTGATCTTGATCTCAGCGGCTGGGTGACACTGAAAAACGAAAGCGGCGCGACCTATCAAAACGCACAGCTCAAGCTGGTGGCTGGCGATGTGAACCGAGTTCGTGAACGAGCGCAACCAAGGATGATGGCCAGTAGAGCCGTTTTCGCGGAGGCGGCGATGGATAGCGGTATGGCCGAAGAGTCCATGTTTGAGTACCACCTCTACACCCTTGCCCGACCGACCACCATCAAGGAGAAGCAGTCTAAGCAGGTGTCGCTCATGCACGCTGACAAAGTGCGGGTTGAAAAAGAACTTGTCCTGAATGGACAGAATTATTATTACAGTAGCCAAGTCAATGAGCTGGGACAAAAAATAAAAGTCGGTGTTTTTATTAAATTGAAAAATTCTAAGGAAGACGGGCTCGGACAGCCATTGCCCGCCGGGATTATGCGAGTGTATAAAAAGGACAGTTCCGGCAGCCTCCAGTTTGTGGGTGAGGACAGCATTGACCACACGCCGGAAAACGAAACTGTTCGCCTCAAGCTCGGAGATTCTTTTGATGTGACCGCAGCCAAAAAACAGATTGATTTTAAAAAATTGGCGGGAAGCGGACGATATAATTATTCCTTTGAAAGTGCCTTTGAGATGGTGCTGAAAAACGGCAAAGACAAGCCCGCCAGTGTCAAGGTTGTCGAACCCATTCCCGGTGATTGGCGAATTCTTGAGGAATCAGCTCCTCATGAAAAAGCGACTTCTGGCACAGCGGTATGGCGGGTTAAAATTGAACCGAAGTCCAGCACAACCCTGAAATGGCGGGTTAAGGTGAAATACTGAGATTTATGCCGAGAATATTGAGAATGCTGAAAAAAATGTTGGCAAATATCAAAGTGATTGACTGATGAATACAGTTATCGTCATACCTGTGTACAACGAAGCCAGCGTTATCGGCGAGGTCATTGAAGATGTCCGAGCGCATGGCTTTGATCTCATCATTGTGGTTGATGACGGCAGTGATGACGAAACTTGGCTCGTCGCCGCAGCCCACGATGTGTTGACTGTGCGGCTGAAGGTGAATCGGGGCAAGGGTGCGGCTGTCAAAACGGGAATTATGGCGGCGAATTTATTAAATGCGGATGTGGTGGTCACTATGGATGGTGACGGTCAGCACGATCCAGCGGATCTGACAGCTTTGATCGCTCCTGTTTTAGCGGGTGTGAGCGATGTGGTGCTCGGTTCCCGTCTCCTCTGTCGGAAGGAGATGCCTCGAATCAAGGTGTTGGAGAACATTGTCGGTAATTTTTTTACCTGGTTGTTTTACGGTCTGCTGGTATCGGACAGTCAATCTGGATTCCGGGCCTATTCCAGATATGCGGCTTTAATCATTGATACAAAAGCGGATAAATATGAATATGACAGCAAGGTTATTCGGGAGATAAAAAATAATCGCTTACGGTTTACCGAGGTTCCTGTGCATACCAGATATACGGAGTATTCTAAAGGAAAAAAAAATAAGCAGGGCTTGCTTAACGGTATTATCACTCTCTACAGAATGGTCTGGAAATTGGTGGCGTAGGCGATATGATCCGCACTCCGCAACAGTCGTCATAAAAACGTACTTTAAGAAAGAAACAAGCGGACAACTCAATGAACATACATCTTTATCAGGTTGTAGTCGTGGCTATTTCATCCGTCATGCTTTATCTCGGCATCAAAGAGTTCGTCAATAGAGAAACCGGACAGACAATCCTAAAGCTTCTGGTGCGATTGACGGTATGGGGCGGGATGGCGCTTATTGCTATCTACCCTGATTTTACCTTGGTTATCGCTCGAATTATGGGGATTGTTGATAATTTTAACGCTGTTATTCTGATGGGATTTTTAATGGTGTTTCTGATACTGTTCAAACTGTTGTCGGCCATCGAGAAGATTGAGCAGAACGTTTCTGAAATCACTCGTAAAGAAGCCCTGCATGAAGCCCATGAACGCATTGAGCAGCTACGACTGGAGATTAAAAAAAAGCGGGACCAAGAAGCTGAAGCATGACGGAGGAGATTTTTCCCGCAACCTCTGCGCCGCTGCGTAATCTTGCCTTGCATTAATTCGTTAACTGCTGTACTTGGTGTATATGTAGATGACTATAGGATGTCTGAAAAAAGAGTTCGCTTTAAAAATTCGTTTTTACGGGCGGCACAGAATCTGAAATATAAGCTGGAGAAAAAAAGATGATGAACAGACGGAATTTTTTGAAAACAACGGCTGTGGCCGCATCTGTGGCCGCAGTAGGTTCCACCGTCACGGTTTTTGCCAGCGACTCCGCATCTCATACCGGTATTTCCGGTATTGTTTACAGCAAAGATCAGCAGGGTCAATGGGAAGGAAAGGCCGGGAGTCATGCGCCGGAAGTGACGGTTGCGGGCGGCAAGGTCATCGTAACCACCCTACATCCTATGTCAGAGGCACATTTCATTGTCCGCCACACTGTTGTGCTCGCTGACGGCAAGGTGATAGGCGGTGCCACCTTCACAGCCGCTGATCAACCAACGTCCACTGTTAAACTGCCAGCTAACTACAAAGGCAAGGCATGTGCGACCAGCTTTTGCAATAAACATGATCTCTGGATGACGGAATTCACGGTCTGATTTTTTTCAGTTGATTTGTATCCACAGTCCAGCTTTTTTTGTCGGAGTCGGATTGTGCCGGTTCTTTGCAAAGCCGCACTTTTCAGTGCGGCTTTTTTTATGGCGGCACTGCAGCAATGTCAAATTGTTGAGACGAATATGAAAGCACGGACAAGTAAATCCTCGCAACCGGGTATCCAATAAATGAAGCGTCCGCTCTTTTTTTTGCTCCTTTTTTTCGTTATTCAGGAAGCGTTTTACTTTACGGTATTTCGTCCTCAAAAAAATAGAGAGCCTTTAGGGGAGGCCACTCAGGAAGCGGTGCGTCTGCTCGACAATTGCGATCTCATACCGATCAGTCGGAAATTTATTGCTTCCGACTTTGTTCGGCGGGTGGGACATATTGACTGGCCCATTTTTCTGGCGACATCAGCGAGACAGGCGGTTGAGCTGATTCCCCAGCAGCATCAGCCGCCTATAGACGCATTGGATTTGGTGCCGAAAAATGCCATGTTGATGCTTGAAATCACCGATGCCGCAACGGCGGTCGATAATTTTTTCACTTCTCAATTCGGAAAAACGCTGACCTCAATAAACTGGTATAAGGTATTGCGTCGGCTGGAAATAAAAAGACGCTTTCGGAGGCCATTGGAAAAAAATATTTCCGGCCTGATGAAAATGCTGAAAAAGCCACTCGTCAAACAGGTGCTCAGTAAACGAGTTGTGCTGGCCCAACTGCCCCCTTCTTTGTTTCAAGGAAAGAAGTCTCAAACTCTGCTGGATAATTTGTTGGTGCTTATTCATGCCGGGCCGGACAACAACGGCTCTCTGCTTGCCGATTTGCTCGACTTGATTCAAGGCAGGCATGGAAAAAAAATCACCTTTAGATATTATGGAGTCAATGTCAATTCTTTGACCTTGGCTCATAAGAAAAAATTGTATGTCGCCTCTGTCGGTCAACATATTCTCTTGTCCTTCAGTCAAAAGCCTATGCGTCAAAGCATTGATCTTTTTATTCATCGTTTTTCTCAAAAGCAGACTGGACTGTCACTGAACAATGATTGCGCACGGATGAAAGATCATGGCTTCAGTGACAATGATTTTTTTCTGTATGCCGATCTTTTTCAACTTAAATTTTATTTCAAGCTCCTGTCCGGCCTATCCGCTGAGAAGCGGAAAGGAGAAGCTCCTGATGCCCGGCCTTGGACTGCGGGTACAAGAAGTATGGGGCTTTTTCATCGTACAGAGAAGAATATTGATCAGTTCAGAACGGTTGTCCATTTTTCCGACAACCAGCTACAACCTTTTCAACAAAGAATTTATACAAGAAAGCCGATACATAATAGCAACTTGAAAGATATGCCAGATAGCCTGCTAATCTATTTTTGGTGCAATTGGCTGGAACCCAGCTTTTGGTGGCGAACCACTGTCTCTCAAGGCGAGGAGGACGAACTGGCGTCGGCCGGGAGAATTTCGACCTGGATAGAAGAACAGACCGGGATGGACATGGAGGATTTCCTAGCCTTGTTCGGTCGGGAATTCAGTTTCAATGTCACTGAAATAAGCAATGCCGGTTTTTTTCCTGTACCTCGGATATGTTTCATCATTGAGGTGTCACAACCGGAAAAGGTGGGATCTTTTTTTGAAAAGATTATTGCCGGAATGCCTGTCAGACGTGATAAGGTGGCCGGAGTGCCCGTTGTTTCGCTGATGGCGGCCAATGGTATGTTGCAGCCCTCCTATGCTTTTATAGAAGGCCGCCTTTTGCTGGCGGACAGCAGGGAGCAAATTGAGGATATTATCCTGAATCGGAATAAACCGCTCATCGAGGATAAAACCTTTCAAGCTGTGAATATGGGCATGAAAAAACCTGCGAACCTAAACCTGTTCGCCCGCACCGCAGAACTTGTCAACAGTATGAAAGAGCTTGTTTCCTGGGCGGGAACCATGATAGCCGTCCGTGATCACAAGATAGGGGCAAAAAGCAAAATACTTGTTGATCAAATTCTTCTCCCGCTATTGGACGGTTTTACAATGTATCAGGCAGTAGGAATACGCAGTTATACGGATTATCATAAACTTACGGTTGATACGACGGTGTTGCGCACCGAGTCTAACGATGAAGTCTCACAACCAAATTCGGTGAAAAAATAAAACGCATGTTACATCTTATAAGTCTAAATTGTCGTTTTTCTCATTCTTGCCTAGCCCAGTTTTACGTCCGCAACGCCTTGGAAAAACACCTGCCAGAGCAAGATATTGTCTTTAGCCAATGCACCATTAACGACCCGTATCTCGCCACCCTGTTGCGCATCAGCGGACAACCAGCTAAAGCGGTCTTCTTTTCTGTATATATTTGGAATCACCATTATGTCCGACGGTTAATCACCGACCTTGCCAATCTGCTGCCGGAGTTGGCCATCATCCTCGGTGGCCCGCAGACCCAGGCATTGAGATTGGGATTGGGAGAACTGCCCAAGCAATGTACGCTTTTTTTTGGTGAAATCGAAGGAGCCCCGGAGCAATTTTATCGCGATTTGCGGAGCGGCAACCTGCAATCCGTGTACAAGGCAGGAAAAAACGGTTCGTTTAATTCCCCCTATCGGCAGGACGATTTCAACGGGGTGCTGAAAAATCGACAGATCTATTACGAATCTTCTCGCGGTTGTCCGTTTTCTTGCTCCTACTGCCTTTCCGCCAGCTCTAAAGGTGTGCGCCACAAAGCCGTTGAACTGGTCGAAGAAGAACTGACCGGCCTCATTGCCGCTAATCCCATGATCATCAAGCTGGTTGACCGAACCTTTAATGATCAGCCTGAGCGGGCGTTAGCAATCTGGCAATTCCTGCTCGCCCAAACGGGCAAGGTGCGTTTTCATTTTGAAGTTGCGCCGGATCGCTTCACGGAGCCAATGTTCTCCATCCTCGCCGAGGTTCCCTGCGATCAATTTCAGTTTGAGATCGGGATTCAGAGCTGCAACGAGCAGACCTTGGCAGCGGTTAACCGAAAGATGGATTTGGATGCCTCCTGTCGAAATATCAGCCGCCTGCTCGCCTTTGACACCATTCATCTGCATGTGGATCTTATCCTTGGTCTTCCCTTTGAAACCGAGACAAGTTTTCGGGATTCGTTTAATCAGGTATTCAGGCTCGCTCCCCATTATATACAGTTAGGGTTGCTCAAAGTGCTGCCCGACACAGAAATCGCCCGGCGGGCTGAAGAATTCGGGTTGATTTTTTGCAGTGAGCCTCCCTATGAAGTGCTGGCCACCCGCTGGCTGGATCATGAGCAACTGAGTGATCTGTATGAACTTTGTGAATGCACGGAGTCTTTTTATAATAACCGCTTTTTTCGTTCCCTCTGGCACTACCTCGTCCAGAACGGCGAGGAACCCTATTCGTTTTTTGCTGAACTGCTGACCTGTTGCCGGAAACATAATTTTTTCCAGCTGGCTCGTACCCATAAATTAATGAACCAAATTTTGGTGGAGCTGGTGCTGAATCGACAGGACAGTACGCTGTTGCTGGATCTGCTCCGTTATGATTGGTTGCGTTGCGGGCATCGCAGCCTGCCGGAAAATCTTGCCGGGGATTCGCAGACTGCATTGCGCAATCGTTTGCGGAGTGCATTGCCGCAAAATTTAGAAGGGATTTTTACCTACCAAACCCGTGTCGAGTTCCTCAAGCAATCCTCCTTTGTTGAGCTTTCTCAGAGGGCGTTGGAATTCCTTGCCCTGAACGGTTCAGATAATTCTGGGGCCGCAGTTGTGGCGTTGTTGCCGGAACAGACGGGCGGGGTGATGAAATTTAACCGGGCTGTGGTATTGCAGTGAGCAAAAGATTATCTCTCCATATCGGCGGCATCCGCTCTCGCCTTCTTGACAGCCTTTTTGATTTGATCATTTTCGTTAATAGAATATATTGTTATCTCAGGATGTTCTAGACCGAACACTCGAAATATTTCATCAGCAAATGGTTGGCCGATTTTTTCAACGCCCTGAAAATCAAGACCAACATGTTTAAACCGATTAATGCGAGCCAGAACTCTTCGTGCTTGTGATCTGGAGACCATCATCTCTTTATCAAACTGTGCCAACTTAACAGGAATTAGGGTTTTGACAAATCCATGGTTTTCGTCACCTGGTAACTCAAACATGTCAAAAACATTATTTATGGTTCTTGCGGTGTTGTTTTCCAGTTTCATTATGATAACAGTTCCGACTTCCTTGTCTTTGCCGTCTTCAAGCACGAAATCAAACACTTGATTTGGCAAGTGAAAGAGTGCTGCTCTCCCTGAACTGATAATAAAGCTGTCAATCATTCTGGATGAGAAAAAAATGCCTTGTCCTGTGTGGCTGCCAGGATCAGTGGTCAATTTTCCTTTTGATAGCTCAAGAGCGGCATGCTTCTCGTCATCCAGATCATATTCATCGCGGAGTTTCCTGAAGATTCCAATGCCGTCATCTATGATTGTAATCTCTGTATGACCATCCTTTTGCAGAATCACTATTTCAATTTTAGAGCCTTCGGAATGCTCAATGGCATTATTAAGGATTTCTTGAAAACTGTACCCCCATAACTCTAGTATATTATGGGGCAAATCTTCCAGAAGCGGCCTGATTTTTCGAGACCAAATCACATGTTCTTCAAGTTCCGGCGTAATATCAAGAATCATATTCGCTATGCGCCCTTCACCCAATCTGTATGTTCTGGCAGATGTGTTCCCTTCTGCAATGATATCGGCTTGGGCAACCAAAGCACGTACATGTTTATTAATGCTCTGCCTGCTCATGCCAAAATGCTCAGACGCAAATTTTACTATGTCAGATGGATGTTCCTGAACATGTGATAGGATAAAATGTCGTATTTCTTCTGTGCCTTTCCTGATAGTAACCATAACAAATCCTGTAAAAGAGATTGACAACTTTATGAATACTTACTTATATACATTCAGATAGCATCTTGTCAATCTTTACAAAATAACACTGTTGCACTTCTTGCTTGCTCAATTAGAATAACGATGATTTTTAAACAAAGGAACCTCTGATTTATGCCTCTGTCATGGAATGAAATACGCAACAGGGCTTTCGCCTTTGCTACGGAATGGAAGAACGAAACCAGCGAACATGCGGAAGCGAAATCGTTTTGGGATGATTTTTTCGAGGTGTTCGGCATATCCCGAAGGCGGGTGGCCACCTTTGAACAGCATGTCAAAAAAGGCGACGGCAGAACCGGTTTTATTGATCTGCTCTGGAAAGGCACCCTGCTGATTGAGCACAAGTCAAGGGGCAGGAATCTTGACCGGGCTCATCAACAGGCGACCGACTAT
>CBDTVG010000048.1:0-10085 GCA_965363745.1 uncultured Candidatus Electrothrix sp.
CTGGTGGATAAGGGCAGTATGACTCTGGATGAGGGCAAAGAGTTTGTTGATGAGCTGTTGAAAAAATCCGATTCCGCCAAAGAACATCTGGAAGAATGGATCAACCGCAAGGTCGAAGACCGGATGAAGAAATGTCATATTGCCGGTTCCGAGGAAATCGCCGAGTTGCGCCGTGAGGTTGAGGAGCTACGGGCAGCTCTTGACAGCCAAAATACAAAGGCGGAGAAGGATGATGCACAGGGGAATGAGGGGAGTGAATAACGCCTGATGTTCAGTATCAGAGGGCTCGGCTCTATTAATCGCACCTACCGGCATCTCACCCGGTACCAGCGGATTTTGCGGGTTCTGTTCAAATACGGTTTTCATGATCTGGTCGATTATTTGCATATTGACCAGTATCTGGAAACCGGCCTGCAAATGATCAATCGTAAACCCCGTGAGCAGATATTTCGACACCCCAGACCTGTACGCCTGCGCATGGGGCTGGAGGAACTGGGGCCCACCTTTATCAAACTTGGACAATTACTGTCCACCCGCCCGGATTTTGTCCCGCCTGAATATCTTGAAGAACTGGCCAAGCTCCAGGATGATGTGCCGCCTTTTTCCTACGATGAGGTCTGCCGGATTTTTCAGGAGGACTGCGGCAAAGATCCTTTAGAAATCTTCACGAGTTTCGGGTCCGAACCCCTAGCTGCAGCCTCGATCAGTCAGGTTCACCATGCTCGGATTGCCATCCCCCCTCCTCCTCAAAACGGTGCGAAAAATCATCAGGAGACGCAGGAGCGGCATGTGGTGGTCAAGGTGCAACGGCCCGGCCTTGAAAGCATCATTAATGTTGATTTGGAAATTTTGGCCCAGATTGCTGGGTTGATGGAAGATCATTTTGAGGAGGTGCAGGGGCACCAGCCCACAGTCATTGTTCAGGAATTCGCCCTCAGTCTGTCCAGAGAAATTGATTTCACCATTGAACTGACTAATATCCAACATTTTTCCCGCCTGCTTGCCGATAACCCGAATATTTATGTACCGGAGGTCTTTCCTGAGCTGTCCACGGAACGAATTCTGGTCATGGAGCGGATTCACGGGATTAAGGCCTCTGATGTGGGCAGGCTCAGGAAGAAAGGATATGATTTAACTCTGATAGCGGAACGCGGGGCACGCCTGATGATGGAGCAAATTTTCTCCCATGGCTTTTTTCATGCTGACCCGCATCCTGGCAATCTTTTTATTTTACCCGGCAATGTTATTTGTTTTATTGATTTCGGACAAATGGGCAGGTTGCTGTTGAAAGACAGGGAGGAGTTTACAGATCTTGTGCTCAGTATCGCTTCGGGCAGTGAAATCAAGGTCGCCTCCGGCATTCTGAAAATGACTATTCAGCATGAGGAACCGGATCGGGACAGGCTGGCTTTGGATATCAGCGATTTTATGAGCCGGTATATATATCTGTCCATCGGTGAAATTGAGGTTGGAAAAGTACATCAGGAATTGCTCAAGCTATTGATCAGGCATCGACTTTTTTTAAAACCCAATTTGTATTTGATGTTTAAAGCCTTGGGAACAGTGGAGGGTGTCGGCCTGATGCTTAATCCTGAGCTTGAGCTGCTTTCTTTGGCCAAGCCCTTTATGAAAAAAATCAGAATGGGCCGGGTTCATCCCCGCCGTCTGGTTGACGAGTTTGTTGAAACCGGAGATCAGTACCTGAGTTTGATCCGTGATTTGCCGGGAGAAACCCGCAGTATCCTTTCTCAGCTCCGTCAGGGCGGGATGAAGCTGGAGCTTAAGCATCGCGGCCTGCGCCCTTTAGAACGGGCGTTGTATCGGGTGTCCAACCGCATCGCCTTCGCCATAGTGCTGGCCGCTCAGATTATCGGCTCCTCTCTTATTGTCCTTTCCGGCATCAAGCCACGTTGGCACGGTATTCCGATTATTGGTCTGATTGGTTTTCTTCTTGCCGGAATTATGGGATTTTGGCTGTTAATCTCTATTATCCGCCGCGGAAAATTATGATTGTTTTTATGCGTCGATCAGCTTTTTCCTGTCTATCTATATATCTATACATGCAAAGGCAATTTTGGCGGCTCTCTCAGCGCAACCCGCATCACCGAGTTTTTGGGTGACCTCAGTAAGTCCTTGCATCATATTTTTTCGATACACGGTATCTCCTAACATAGTCCGTAAATGTTTGGCAATCGCTTCCGGGGTGACGGCATTCTGGAGCAGTTCCGGGATGACTTCTTGATCTGCAATCAAATTGACCAAAGAAAAATAGCGGATATTCTTGATGAGCATACGGCCCAAAAAAAACGTGCGGGGGGAAAAGCGATAGCTGGTAACCGTGGGGATGCCGAGAAGAGCCAGCTCCAAGGTCACGGTGCCGGAGGCGGCAACAACCGCATCGCAGGCTGCCATCAAGTCGTAGCGATTATCGCTGAGGACGTGGATGTTGATTTTGTTCTGATAGGCCGCAAGGCCGCTTTCGAGCAGCAGTTGTTGGGAAATGGTTGAAGCCCGGGGCAGGAGAAAAAGCCAATTTCGCCGCATATCCTCTTCAGCCAGCAGATGGGCGGCGGCAAGGAAATCAGGGAGCAAAGAACGGATCTCCTTGGAACGGCTACCCGGCAGGATGCCGATGACTTTAGTCTCAGTATTGACTGACAGATTATGCGTCTGAAAAAATGCTTCTCTGCTTTGCCGGTCTTCTTTGCGCACGCTATCCACTAAGGGATGCCCTACAAAATCCACCTTCACTCCACGAGCGGCGTAAAAATCTTTTTCAAAGGGCAGGATCACGCCGATCCGGGCGCTCAATCTGTTGATTTTTTTCACTCTACCGCTACGCCAGGCCCAGACCTGGGGGCTGATATAATAGAAAACCGGGACGCCCATTTTTTTTGCCTTGGCCGCCAGCAGGAGGTTGAAGTCCGGGTAATCGATAAGGATGAGCAGGGCGGGTTTGCGCTCACACATCTGCCGGATCAGGGTCTTGCGGGCCGCTAAGATATCGCCAAGATGACTGATAACCTCAGTTATGCCGACCACAGCCAGCTTTGAGGCATCAAAGAGCATCTCCACGCCTGCGGCGGTCAGCTCCTTGCCGCCGATACCGGAAAAAGTCATGGGTTGCATGGCCTGCATGGCTTCGACCAGTCGGGCACCGTGCATATCGCCTGAGGCTTCTCCGGCGACTATCATTATGTGAGGAGTCATGCTTGATGGCATCTCCGGTGGATATTCTCTGATTCAGTGAGGCCGCAACTATTCATTCCTTATCCCCGCCGGACAGAAAACGTTCATAATATTCACGAAAGTCTGACTTGACAACCTTGGGATCCAACCCGATCTGGGCCATGTTGTAATGATGTTTACCATGTTTATATTGTTGATTTGCAGAAAAGAAATTTTCCAAAGCAGATTGATCCCCGGCATCCCAAATCAGACCGAAATGATCGTGAACATCACAGGCAAGTTGCACCGGATTTTGTACCAATTGCCGGTAGTCAACATGCATGATCCGTTTACCCGCACTCGTATCGGCGAAGGCTACAGAACGTTTTGCAAAAGCATGAAGTTTAAGATAATTATGGGCAATGCTTTGCTGCCTGTCCAATGCTGCCGCCCCCATACCATGCAGGGATACAATCATGCTGCATACATTGGGTACGATTTCAAGAGGATCGCGGTGCGTCTGGACAATTTGGGCTTCAGGCAATGCCTCATGCAGTGCGGACAATGAAAGCAGATGACTGGGGCATTTGAGCGTCAAACGTTTATTCGGTGCCTGTACCTGCTGTAGGATGAGTATTCGACGATAAAGTTGATATGTCTCACGCATGTCTTGATCAAGCAACCATCTCAGGTAGCCATAAACCGGTGCCGAAATCCAAAAAAATACCGAATGCATCCCTAAACGCATACCCAAATTACACTCATCAGGCAGCTTGGGATGTACAACGTGCATTGCGTCCATGTTATAGCCATGACTGATTATTTTCCAAGCTTTAAACATTGCCGAAGCCTCAAGCAGACGGGTAGGTAAACGCCTTGGGGTTGGAAAAAGATGACGATAAAGAGGGATAGGTTCAGCTTCTTCCGCAGATGCCAGCAAGCGATGCAGAAAAGTGGTACCGGAGCGCGGCAATCCGGTGACAATAAGCGGCGGGTTCAGCTTGACGGTTTCAAGCTCAGGATTGCGGCGAAAAATTTCTTCCAGCAGGAGTAGCTCGGCAAGTCCGGTTACTATAAGATGCCGGGCATTCATTCTGCCGAACCAGTGCAGTTTGGCATCATCACGCAACGAGCGACAGAGCACCTCAAGCCCAATCTCAACATGCTTGGAAAAAACTGGCGGCAATCCCGAACGCCGGGAGGCTGCCCGCGTTAAATGTTCAGGTGTTAATTTCGGAGCTGTGATGCCGAGTTTATCAACCAGCGCATTCAATCCGCGCAACATCGGAGGGGGAGACTGCAATTCAAAATCGGTATTCGTTTGAGGCTCCCCGGCATGATTCATGATTTCCTCCGCACGGAGCAAATGGGAAATGCGGTGATATTGATTACCGCTTCACCGGGATGAAATTCAAGTAACTGTAAACCATGCGGTAGATGCGCTGAAACCGCCTTGGCATCAGCGTAAAAAAAGCCGTTCAGGACTTGTTTGGAAATAGAGCGTTTCATTGTTCTTATTTCATTAGGAGTTACGCAGTTGGTTTTCTTTTCTGTTGAAAGGCCAAGGTCATGACAGGCTTGTGGCAGAGATTTCAGATGTATTTTACTGAATGGCATAGCCGCACCAATATAAATAAATAACGTAGATCTCTCCCTGAACAGACAAGAGTTGTTCCTGCCACTCTTTCAAGGCTTCATAAGATAAGGCAACCTGGCTCTTGCTAAGAATGTCTGGAATTATTTTTTTGTGAATTTCAAATAATTGTTTGGCAGCACGTTGCAAGTATTCGTTTTTAAGTGTTTCACAAGCTGTTTCGTCTATCTGTCCGTGCAAAGAAAAAAGGATCGCTACTTGATCAAGCATTTGCTGAATATTTTTATTGAGCTCAGTTTGTGTTTGATTGAAATAAAATTGGATAATTTCTTCCCCGAGTTCATCCAAATCAGGAATCCACTCTAATTGTACCAAGTGCCGAAGGCGTACCTGTAACGTTGCGGCACTCTGAAAAAACAATTTTGCATCCTTCAGCAATGCAGGTTCCCAGAGTTTCAGTCCTAAATCATCCAGTTTTTCCTGTTCAATCTGCTGAGGAATCAAATTGTAAGCGGCTAATCCCTGATCACCGCCTAATTCGTCAATGAATTTATTGACCTTAATTATCCATGCGTTAGGTTCCAGCATCTTTCCTTTGCATCTTGGCACAAGGATAATATGCTGCCATTGAAAATCTAATGCAAAATGCTCTATAGAGAAACACTTGATATCACCTAAATAACTTCGTATCAGCTTGTAAATCCGCTCTGTTTGCGTATAAACTTCAAAAGGATTTCCCCCGTCTATCGTTATCCACAGCGCGGGCTTGCTGTCGAATTCAACCGAATCACTCAGAATATTGAACTGAAGGAGTTCGACTGAAGCCTTTTTCAACGCCTTTACAATTTTATTCCGAAGAGCCTTTTTCCGTCGATCCAGTTGATCTGATGCAACTTTTCCCGGAACAGGCATTCGGCGGCTTGGGGTTGTCTCAAAACAGAACCACAAAGGCCATAAGGAATGAAGCGTTTTACGCTCTCTCTGTTCTAGCTGAGAAAGCTCCTCGTTATCTATCAGGGTGGAAAAATGCTTACGGAAGGAGGCTTGAAATTGCGGGAGATTTTTTATGGAGTCTGATAGGTTGAGTGCTGGCAGGAAAGGTCTGCTGACTTTGAAATTTAAGTCCTCAAGTTGCTGTTTGATTTCGATGCGTTTCTGTGGGGTTTCAGCTTTTCCGAGAAAGGCATTTGCCAGCATCACTGATCCAGATAAATCTAAAAAGTTCCGTATACTATTAAAATATTCTCTTGTTGCTTTCAGGTATGACTGATACTGCTGTAGGTATGCAAAAATAATAGTTTCTGTTTTTCTGTTCTCGTGGTCTTTGGCTGTCGAGATATCCTCCTGCCTTTCCTCTGTATATCCGAATTGATCCAGTGCTTCCACTGGAAAAAACGGTCGGTTGAGAACTTGTAGAGACGTTTTTTTCCATTCTGCAGTATCTGAAAACGTACTCAGTTCCTGCACAATCTCCTTGCTGCGAAAATGCTTTATCAGGTTCCTACGGAGTTCATCCAGACACAACACCACATCGTTTCGTATCGAAAAAATCTGTTTGCTGTAATCCTGCCATTTTGTCGGCCTGAACATATGGCCCGCAAGAATGCGAGCTGTTTTATTAACATGCAATACCCAGTCTGGCTGTAAATAACATTTATCTCTGATTGCTGTCTTTGTAGTATCGTCATGAAATTCAATATCAAGAATTTTATGCCCGTACCCCTGACATCCATAATCTTGACAATCTGGCGCTAACTGCGCCAAAAAATCTATATGACGAAGGGCCAACTCGTGAAAACGATTCTTTTCGGCGGCATTTGAAGTATCTTCATTATTAGCTTCATCATCTAAAGGAACAACAAAATGCGCTCGAATAATGTCATCCTGTTCTTCAAGATATGGCGTATTTGTTTCCCTCCGATAACGATCAAGCAATGCAGGACGAACGTATTTGTACCAATCAACAAATACAGTTACCTTTGAAAAAGAATGCCATAAACCGTAAATAAAAACTGCCAAGGTGTCTATAGGCAACGCTTCTATAGTTTGCCGAAGACCATCCCAATCAAGAAGTTCACCGATCCCTCTGTCAACCTTTCTGAATCCCAGCCAGTACATAACCTGACCGAACTCATACCAGTCATTTTTTTGTTTATAGGCAGGAAGCGGTGGAAGAACAATTTGTCGTAGCCACTCATCAACCTGAGCAAATGCTACTGTATTGCAAGGCTGTTCTTGTCGCCATTGATCTATTTTAGCTCGACTTTCTTTTGGAAAAAATTCGAAAAGTTCTGTCGAATCTTCAAGCAATTCAAGAAAATCAAACTCTAAAACAAACTTCCAACTAACACCAAACTTCTCATAGACTTTCCTGATGAGCTGTTCGTTTTCCTGAATATATTCATATATCCCAAGCCATAGCAGAGCACACAGCACACCGTTTGCCGCAAGCCAAGTTTCATATTTTGCCGTGTTTAAATATGAGAGAACTGCATTCGTAGCCTCTGAGTGGAATCGGAAAATATGCAGAAGGAATATTTCTATATCCGCGTCCGCTAACAAGGGCAGGCATTCCAAGGCCAATGTTTCCCAAGGGAGCAGAACAGGGTCTTTAATGATAGAAGCGAGGATTTCTGAACGGATAGGATGCAATCCTGTCAAATGATGTGCATCAGTGCTTTGCCGCAGCAAATATTCTTTTTCCAAACGATCAATTGACCGTCTCAGCGTCGCATTACCGAAAAGTTTGGCTAATTTGGCTAAATCAATACGGGCACCACAAGCCCCCGCTACAGCAACTTGCCTGATGAGTGTCAGATCGTTTTCTGAACGATTATTGCAATCAACTTCATCGGCAATCTGATCATATTGATTTTGCAGGCAGTTGCGCAGATTCTCTGTATGCGTCAGAAGATAAATAAATTCCAGTAAAGGACCGTCTTCTAAAAATTTTGCCCAAGCCTGCTCAAAATCAGGAAAGCCGCTACCTTCCGAACGTTCCCATACTGCGTAGAGTTCCTGCGCCTCCTCACGATCAAAGAGAAGTTCTATATCTGTAAACGTGATATCAGCCGAAGTTATACCGGTCAGCCGCCAGTCTTCCTCCCGAATCGTGACAATGCAGCTAATATGCTTCAGTTCGCTGATGCGCCGTAAAAACTCAGCAAGTCCTTTGTCATTATGCCTGGCATCAACATAGAAGGTGAAGGGAATGCTATACCCGGAAAGAGCGGCAGCAACTTCCAAGGCTCGTTTTGCAGTGCTTAAATTTCGTATTTCATACGAAGCGGCAGGACAGTAATCGTATAGATATCGGTAGGCCAAGGTAGATTTCCCCTGCCCGGATGCGCCATGCACGATGACAATTTTTGTTTTCTTGAAGCCTTCTTGAATGGTATCCAAATGCTGCTGGCGTTTAACATCCAAATCAGACAGGATATGCCTCCAGCCAACCGACACACCTTCATGAAACGCTTTGCGCAGTTGTTCCCTGTCCTCAACTTCCTGGTCCAGTAACGGGATGATGGAGGTACCCCATTCCCTGTGATGAGCTTCACGAGCGGCAAGATATTGACCGATCTTTTGCAAGCGTTCCAGCAAATCCTGCCGAGTATAGCCCTTTTCCTGTTCCGCACCACGGTAAAGTTCCTGCATCAGCAAGTCAAAAGCCGCCTGCCAATCACCGGTTATCAAAGGAAACTGCGTGAGGTGTTCTTTGATAGTTGACTTCTTCCCTCTCATTGAGAGGACGATGCTTGAGACGTTGAAAAGCCTTCAGCAGTTCTGGCTTGTTGAACTTATCTTTCTTCTTTAGAGTCCCTTCATCGGCACCGATATATTTTTGTAACTGTTGCCCTAGCTCGCCGTAGCTTGCCAGAACAACCTGAACATCTGGGTAGCGTGTGATATAATCGGCAGCACGTTCAAAAAAGCTCTTTCCAGAATTCTTTCCCTTTCCCGCTTTGTTTAATGCTGAAAATGTTAGAGGGGTCTTGTAGTCTTTGACCTGAACAATTTCAAGCACTTTGCCTGTGCTGTCATGAACTACAAAATCTTCCAGACTTTCAGGATAGAACTGCTCTGTCTCTGAAGAAAGAATGCTGTTCAGCGTATGCAGAAATTGTTTACGGAATCCCCGTAAAGCAGGGATTCCACCGGTTGTTTGCTCAACATTTGCCTCTTTTTCTGTCAAATTGATAACCTCTTGAAGCTATAATATTTCATATTCAGCATCAACGTTCCTGTCTATAACAAATTCTATTAAACAGTCAAGGGCACTGACAAGTGTGCGGCAAAAATTTCAACACCCCGGTCGAACTGTTCATAATCGCTTCCATACCCACAGGCAGGCAAAAATTCGCCCGCTGATGGCCGACGGGAAAACCACCCCAAATCGGATATTCAGCAGAGCCCGTCAGCTCAAGCACCCGTTTCCAAATTTGCTCATTAAGACGGAGCATCTCCAACCGATCATCATGGCCCGGATCAAAGATGCCGAGAATCAGGCCGGAAAGATTGTCAAGCAACCCGCAATGGGAAAGCTGGGTGAGCATGCGATCCAGCTTGTAAACAGGCTCGGCTGTATCTTCTATAAAAAGAATATCCCCAGCAAATTGGGGTTGCCAAGGGGTGCCGATCAAATGCGCAAGGGTGGTCAAGTTGCCCCCGATGAGTCGCCCCTGTCCAAGACCTGAACGGAGTATTTCCAAGTCGGAACAAGGCGGTATTTCATGGAACCCGCCGCCGAGCATGTCTTTAAATTGCTCCAAAGAAAGCCGGTCGGCATTGGACAGGGTGGTGACCATCGGCCCATGCAAAGTGACCAGACCGATTGCGCTCAATAGTCCGTTCAGCAGAACAGTCAGGTCACTGAAGCCGATCAGCCATTTCGGTCGTGAGCGTAAGAGATCCAGATCAAGCTCCCCCATAATCCGTAGGCAACCGTAACCGCCACGGGCGGCGATCAGGGCCTTGACTTCCTCATCAGCCCAGAGCTGATGCAGTTCCCGGAGACGATAGCGATCCTCCGAGGCGAGATAATCCGGGCCGCTGTTTTCAGGAAGATAATGACGAATCCGCAATCCCATATCACGGAGGATGTACATGCCTTGTTCAAAAGCTCCGGCATCCCGCACTGGTCCGGCTGGATGAATAACAGCGACAGTGTCGCCGGGTCGAAGCGATTGGGGTAGAAGGGGTTGTCGAGGAAGCATTTGTATTTTTTTGTCTTGATGAAGAGTAAAGTAGGCGAAAAACCGTGCGGACTATACCATGATAAAATAGAATGAGGAACAAATCTCCTTTTCTTTGGTCTTGTTTTATC
>CBDTVG010000049.1:0-10072 GCA_965363745.1 uncultured Candidatus Electrothrix sp.
ACTGATATACGTTTCCTTGATACAATTTTTTTTTGCTGAAGTACGAAAGGCACGCAAAATCCACTCTCCGAACCGCAATGATAAATTTGTTTCAATCCAACAGGCTGTTTTTCTTTATCGTCACATCATTCTGTATTTTTATTTCCTTATATATAGTTGAAGAATATAGAAATCTGTCCCAGATTGAAACAAAGATCTACTATGAAGACGCAAAAGTGCTCAGGCATTTTATTGAGGCGTATCGTTCCACCTATCAACAAACTTTCACAGATAATCAAAGACCGGTTGATGTAATCAACATGCATATCCTGCCTGTGGTTTCTCTTTCAAAAATCTCACGGAAGTTTGCGACAGTCACGGGGGATCAAATCATTGTCAACGCCGTCACCGACAGGCCGAGAAATGTAAACAATATGGTTGACAGTGTTGAAGGAGAAGCTATGCGCTATTTTGCAGCGAATCCCGCTTCAACAGAATATTTTAAAAAGATAACATCAAATAAAAAAACATTCTTCTTTTACGCCACCCCTCTTTTTATTGAAAAAATTTGTCTGCAATGCCACGGCTCCAGAGAACAGATCATCCCGACGGTTGCTGAAAAATATTCAACTGCCTTTGACTATAAGGAGGGAGATTTACGTGGCGTTGTCAGTATAAAAATGAATAAAGAAAATATAAAAAATGAGTTGATCAACTTATTTTTTGTAAAAACGATTTTTTTCACGCTTATCGGCGGTGTTTTATTTCTCACGATTATTTTTTTTCTTATCCGTAAACTGAAAACAAAAGATGCACAATATACCTATAAATTAGAACAAACGGTAAGGCAACAGACAGAAGAACTGCGGGAGCAAATCAACCTTTTACAGGAATATTCAAAAGTGCTTGATGCCAGCGTTATCGTGTCCAGAGGTAATCTGAACGGAAAAATCACCCATGTGAATGATAAGATGTGTGAAGTCTTCGGATACACGGCTGACGAGCTGATAGGACGGCCCTGTTTCGTATTGCGGCATTCAAATATGTCAAATATGGATGACGATGCGCCGAACGATATTCCGCAGGATTTGTGGAAGACAATACAGGATAAAAAAATATGGCAGGGCCTTCTGCATAACCATAAAAAAGACGGAACCCGTTGCTGGACCCAATCGACAGTCTGTCCTATTTTAAATGATAAAGGAGATGTTGTTGAATATATCACAACTAGGGCGGATGTGACGGAGTTGGTTGAAAAAAGGCTGGAATTGCAGACGCTTTTGACAACGGATTCGCTGACCGGGTTGCCGAATCGCTATCAAATGTTGCAGGATTTGAGCAGGGCTAAACGTACCACCGTTATTCTTCTTGATATTCACGCTTTTGCCGATATCAATGATTACTTCGGTGTTGAGACGGGAGACAGGATTTTGGCTGAATTTGCCTGCCGTTTACAGCGGGAATGTGCGGACACGTCTTTCCAGCTGTACAAATTGCCAGGGGATCAGGTCGCCTTGTTACTGAAAAAAAGTTGGCCGTTGAGTGAGGTTGAGGGGACTGTGGAGCAATTAACCCAGAGCCTCAGCAGAAAGCCTTTTTGGGTCAACGGCAACGAGATAGCTGTTCATGTAACCTGCGGTATTGCTTGGAATCTTGAGAACGGACTGCTTGAAGCGGATATCGCCCTGAAACAGGCGAAGAAAAATCGGCGAGAGTATGTGATTAACAAAGAGAGTGTTGATATTAAATTGGAATTGGAAAAAAACCACACTCTGGCTGTTAATATAAAAAATGCTCTGCATGACGGCAGAATTGTTACTTTTTATCAACCTATGGTTGATGCCGCCACCGGTATGATCAGGAAATATGAGTGTCTGGTTCGGATGATCGAAGAAGACGGGACAGTCATCACTCCGTATCATTTTCTTGAGGTGGCTAAAAAAGCGGGAATATACAAAGGAATAACAATAGCGGTCATCAACAATGCCTGTGCGGCCTTCGCAAATACCCACTTGGAATTTTCCGTGAATTTATCTACACAGGATATTCTTGACCCGTCTGTCGTGGATCATCTGAAAAACAAATTAAGCAAGTCATCACTGGCTGAAAGGGCGATTCTTGAAATCGTTGAAACGGAAGGGTTTGAAAATTACGATCATGTGGCTCAATTTATAAAGGAAATGAAAGCGATGGGTTGCAAAATAGCCATTGATGATTTCGGTAGCGGACATTCCAATTATGAACGTCTGTTGAAGCTTCAAGTTGATTATCTGAAAATTGACGGTTCAATTATCAAAAAGCTGACAACAGATGAAATATCTCTGACTATCGTGGAAACCATTGTGGCGGTGGCAAAAAAACTTGAGATTCAAACTGTGGCTGAGTTTGTTTTTGATAAGCCGACGGCTGATCTCGCCGCCTCCTTAGGCATGGATTTTCTACAGGGATATTATTTTTCCAAACCATTGGAAAAAATAAAGGAAATGTAAGTTGCAAAAGAAACGTTATGCAGTTCTGACCCTGTTACGACCATTTTTCTTGGCGGAATACATGGCGATATCAGCATTATGAATGATACTTTGAAGAGATTGGGCATGTTTTGAAAAACAGGCGACCCCGATACTGACCGTAATTTTGATCCGCTTACCGTTATTTGTTGAAATGTTTTGTTCGGTAATTGTGCGTCGTAGATGCTCCGCTATTTCTTTGGCTTGGTTCAGCGAGGTTTTGGGCAATACGACAACGAACTCTTCGCCTCCATAACGAGCCACGTAGTCGTCTTTTCGCATTGAGTTATTTAACACATCTGCCATATGTCGAAGTACGTGATCTCCTTCCAAGTGAACGTAATTGTCGTTTATTTTTTTAAAATGATCAATATCAAGCATGAAAACTGAAAGGTCATGTCCGTAACAGCTTGCTGACGTAATGTCATCAGTCAGTTTTTGTTTTAAAATGTTACGATTGTAGAGTCCTGTCAAAGCATCGTGAAGAGCCATATCTTCCAGCTCTTTCTGCATCTTGAGCTTTTCTGTAATATCCTGTCCAATGGAAAGTAAACCTAATATTTTTCCGTTGATTTCTTTCAACGTCTTATCATACCATTCTATATATCGCTCATGACCCTGTTTGGTGACAATTGGATTTATATTTCCTTGCGTTTGAATGTCGCCAATAGCTTTTTTAAATGTCTCACGTATTGTTTTCCAATCTTGATTTGGCAGAAATGTTTCGAACCAGTCTCTTCCTTGCACTTCTTCAAGGCTATAGCCGCTTAATTTTTCCATATATGGATTGAAAGAATTAACAGTGCCGTCTGGATTGAGAACAAGAATCACGGTATGTGCGGTTTCTATCAGACTTTTTGAAAAATCACGTTCTGCAATCAACTCTCGCTCCGTCTGTACCTGTTCTGTTATATCCTGGTTAACGGCCACAGCACCTTTCACATTTTTATCTGCATCTAAAATCGGAACCGCCCAATTTGAAATGATTTTATGGGTTCCGTCAAAACATTCTATCTCTATTTCTTCTTTATGCGACTCTTCCTTGTTTTGAATTACCAGAGAGAGGCCCCACTCCTCCGGTGAAATTAATGCATCTGTATCTCCCCAGCAGGCTGTCTCTTGGTTGAGTTCAACATAGTGCGCTCCCTGCCAGATATTCTGGCCAGCAGGATTTCCATACTTGATTGTACCTTGGTTATCGGTGAACCATATGCCGACAGGGAGAGTGTCAAGAACCTTGCGAAACATAATTTCATTTTGTTCCAAGGTCGTTTCAACCTGCTTTCGTTCCTGAATTTCTTTTTTCAAGTTTTTTGTTTTATTGCGTACTTCTCGTTTTAAATACCATAATCCAAAAACGGCGAAAAAGAGAAAAAGAGGTATGATAATAAACAGTGTGGATTTAATGGCCGCTGTTACGGGAACCTGTAATTCAGGAAGAATCGGACTGAACCATTTATTATATAGACTATCGTTCCGTTTGCGACAACAATCGCCAATCCCTCGTTCAGACGGGCAAGCAACTCTTTTCTTCCTTCCGGCACGGCGATGCAGAATCGTTGAACAAGGCCGGATACGCTTCTGTTTCTCGGCTTCAAGCTGTCCTGTTTTTTTTCGGAAATACTAGCGATGTTTTTTATACCCAGTTTTTTGATCAGTTGAAGGCCCATCAGGTACTGACATAAAACAGCATCATATTTGCCGGAGGAGAGCAGTTGCATTGCCTCCTCAGAAGAGGAGGTCAAGATTAATTGATCAGAAATATTATTGCTGACCGCATATTCGTGAGAGGCATCGTCACGCATCACTAAGACCTTTTTGCTTTTCAGATTCGCTTCATTGTGAATAGATTTTTCTCCCTTGCGGACAAAGATCGTCCCGTGCATTTGCAGGTATGGAACTGTAAAATTGAGGTAGTCGTCACGTTCGTGGGAATAGGCAACGAGCGGCAGGACATCTAGGTCTCCCACTGTGAGTTGCTGTTTGATTTCATGCCAAGGGCCAACTGATATATTGATTTTGTAATCAACGGCCTCAGTGACCGCCTTGAGCAATTCGACTGAAAAGCCATCGGCAATTCCATCTGGCCGGACTATGGCAAAAGGCGGGTAGTCCAGTTCACTGGCGGATTGAAGAGTTTTTTTTGGGTGATGGTCGTGCGTTGCCGGAACAGGATGGCTGGAAAATAATATTATTCCACATGACAGAATCAGCTGGAACAGGAGGGTTGTTTGTTTTTTACCCATAACGCCATGACTTAATTAAGAAGGTAGAACTGGAGGGTTAACATCCATACTGTACGATTAAAATAGATTGAACCTCTGGAAGAATTGTGTAAAAGAAGGTGGTCACAAGTTGTTCCAATTTGGTGCTACGGTTTAGAAGCCATTCTTTTTTTGATAAGAAATAATTGTTTAGCTGTTTTTCAGACGCATTTAATTGTTCTTCATGCAATTCCGGAGTTCCTTGGAATGAAAAAAATACTGCTTGAATCTTATCTAATTCTGGTTCAGAAAAACAGCCAGAAGAGGCTATATTTTTTCGTTTTTCTCTGAAATCCTGAGTGAATTTATTTAATTCTATTAAAGATCGCTTCGTTGTGTATTTTTTTGTCTCGTTGTTTTCGGAACCTTCTTTATTTTTTATTATTGAGATGTTTGCGGCATGTATTTTTTTTGATAAATGTAGGCAATTGTCGAAAATAGATGTGAATCTAAACAAAATATCTTCAATTAAATATATTGAATACTTGATGTGGTACTGCATGTCTTTTTTTTCTTGGGCAAGCAGATTAATAGATTCATTAATCTGCTCTATGGAATTTATTATATGAACTATTCTTTCAAGGATCTCAATATTTATTTTCTCATATTTCGCTTCTGACTCCAACCCTTTTTGAAAAATTGGAATAAGAAAAGGTATGAGTTCTTTCGCAGCGGGATTCTTTTTTATTTTCCTGTAACTGTTATTGAATTTCATAATAAATTTGATATTATTTGATGCATTGTCAGGTTTAAATATATCGAAAAAATAAACATATTGCATTAAAAAGTAAATAAGAATTCGCAGTTGTCGGGCAAAAATGGTGGGCGCGCTGGTCAGAGTCACTCATCAAATTTTTTATCCTGTTCAAAGCAACAAGGAATGAGCTCATTCTTCCCGCATTGCCTCACTCTTCTCAATATGCTATAGTTATTCGTTTATCCCTCAATCTCTCCCCAATTTACAAATAATGCCTCAAACAACGGAGCAGTATATGAAACACAGCATCACCTTTCTGCCGGACAATATAATCGTCACTGTCAATAAAGGCGACAATCTGCTCAACGCCGCCGCCGATGCGGGCGTGTATGTCCATGCCTATTGCGGTGGAGACGGGGTTTGCGGCAAATGCAAGGTGATGATTAACAAGGGGGAAGTACGTTCGGATAAAGCCAATTTAAAGCAGGAGGACTGGGACAAAGGGTACAGGCTGGCCTGTCTGTCCTCGGTGGAGTCTGATTTGGAGGTAACCATCCCGGAAATGACTTCCAAAAGCGGCAAGGCCCTCAAGCGAAAACCCAAAACCACCCGCACTGTCTCGGCCAAGTCCTTGGACGATCTGATTGGTCAATGGGAAATCGAACCTCCGGTGAGCAAGCTCTATCTGGAACTTGCGCCGCCGAGCATGGATGATAATATTTCCGATATGGATCGGGTGATGCGGGGGATCAAACAGGCCCTGCCTGAGCATATCGGAGAGCCGTCTTATGATCACCCGGAGCTGATCAAACATCTGCCCTCAGCCCTGAGGGAGGCGGACTGGAAGATCACCCTGTTGTTGCTCCGCCGCAAGCGGGGAGGATTTCGGATTATTGATGTCGAGGCTGGAAACACCACGGCCAAGCTCTACGGATTGGCCGTGGATATCGGCACCACAACCTGTTCCGGGGTGCTGGTCGATTTGGTCAGCGGTGAGATTTTGGCCGAGTCCTCCGGTTATAACGGCCAGATCAGTTGCGGTGAGGATGTAATTTCTCGAATTGTCTATGCCGGTCGGCCCGGCGGTCTCAGGGCTTTGCAGGACAAGGTGGTTGGCACCGTCAATACAATCATCGAAGATATCTGCCAAAAAATGATCATCTCTCCGGCTGATATCGCCTATACGATGGCTGCGGGCAACACGGTCATGTCCCACCTGCTGCTGGGCCTTGATCCGAAATATATTAGGGAGGCTCCCTATGTGCCCAGTGTCAGCCAATTTCCTCTGACCAAGGCCGCTGATCTTGGCATCCAGGCCCATCCCTCCATGCGCCTCTTTCTCTACCCCTGCATAGCCTCCTATGTGGGCGGCGATATCGTCTCTGGTGTCCATGCCTGCCAGATGGCCAAATCGGACAAAGTGAGCTTGTTCATCGACATCGGAACTAACGGCGAAATTGTGGTCGGCAATCAGGACTGGATGGTCTGCGCAGCTTGTTCCGCCGGACCCGCTTTTGAGGGTGGAGGCATCCAGTACGGGATGCGGGCCTCCAGCGGGGCAATTGAAAATTTTCAGATTCATCCTGCAACCTTTGACCCCATGATCGTGACCATTGATCATATCAAACCCTCTGGTATCTGCGGCTCCGGTCTGATCGCCATTGTCGCCGAGCTGTTGGAGAGCGGAGTGATTGATCAGCAGGGTAAATTTAAACATAATCTGGACACATCCAGAATTCGCCAAGGCGACAGTGGCTGGGAATACGTACTGGCTTGGGCGCAAGATTCCCTGATCGGCGAGGATATTGTGATCACCGAGGTGGATTTGGACAACCTGATGCGGGCCAAAGGGGCCATGTATGCGGGCTATCAGACCTTGTTAGAGTCGGTGGGTTTGACCTTCGCCGATCTGGACAGGGTGATCATGGCTGGCAATTTTGGGGCTTACATCGACTTGGAACGGGCCATTACCATAGGTTTGCTACCGGATGTGGATCGGAATAATTTTTATTATATCGGCAACGCCTCCATGTTGGGTTGCCGGATCAGCCTCTCTGATGTGAACCGCTTCAAGGATCGGCTCGGAGTCCGCCAGCTGATGACTAATATGGAACTATCCGAGAACAATGAATTCATGCAGCATTACATGGCCGCTCTTTTTCTTCCCCATACGGACATGAGTCTTTTTCCCACGGTCAGTAAAAAATTGGCTGAGTTGGGATAATTTGAAAAAATTCAACAGGAGAACAAAAAATGAAAAATCGAAAAATTACCTCGGCAATTTGCGGCGTAATGTTGCTCGCCTCTTTCAGCCTCAGCGGTTGCTCCGGCGATAAAGAGGAGAAGGGCATGGTGGAGCAGGCTTCGGACAAAGTTGCGGCCAAGGTGGTCGAGCAGATCAACAAACCTTTGGATAAGGCCAAGGCATCGCAGGCTGTCCAAAATGCTCAGTCGCAGCAAATGGAAGATATGGCGAAGGAGAGCGGAGAACAATAAAAGAAAGATTATTTTTTGAATCAGGGCGATCCTTATATTCGCCCTGCTCCGGCGTTACAACTTTATTTGGGTTTATCATTACCTGAACGGTTATTTGGATGGCAATGGTGCTGAAAAATATCATTGTTACATAATGTTAATCTTGACGGAGATATTCCCTTGCGTTACCATATTAATATGGTAAGGGTGGGTATATTTTTTATGATTTACTTCGCTTTAAATTAAGTATAAAAAGGAGTGTATTATGAAGTCGTTGTCAGGTGGTGTGATTCTGGTTGCGCTTTTTTTATTTTCTGCCGGGCCTGTATTAGGGCAGAGAATGAATCAAGTGTCTATCACTGAAATGAAACAAGTGACAGTAAAAACGAAAAAAATAGTAAAGAAGTGCCGTAAGCAGTTGAAAAGTGCTTATCATTCGCACAATAAAAGGAAAATTAAACTTTCGAAGCCGATTCTGAAGCATTCAATGGTCAACCATGCGGTTGCCAAAGACCTTCTGGTGGTACTGCAAAAGGGAGGAACTGTAAAGAGAGACCAATTTGAAGGATGCCGCTCTATTAACTCCCAACTTACAAGTGCCGTAGAATATCTGATCGTAGGCAAGTTTTTGCTGGTGCATGAAGTTCTTATCAAAGTGGAGGAAATAAATAAATATCAGCCTCAGCCTAGAAATCTTACTTTTATTCTCAATGAATATAAAGGGGTACAACAAAACTACTTTAATGTTTTTGTAAACAAAAACAAAATTAAGCAACAAATAAAAGAGTTGAAGAACGGCTCTAAAGGCAGAAAATGTAAAGAGGTTGTGGACTGTGCTGGCGTATGCGGCGGCAATGCGGTCATAGACTGCGCCGATAAGTGCGGTGGTAGTGCGGTTAAGGATTGCACCGGTAAATGTGGCGGTAATGCGACAACAGACTGCGCCGGTACATGCGGCGGTAAAGCGGTTAAGGACTGCGCTGGTAAGTGCGGCGGTAATGCGATTGCGGATTGTGCTGGCGTGTGCAACGGTAATGCGACGACAGACTGCGCCGGTACATGCGGCGGCAAAGCGGTGACGGACTGCGCTGGTAAGTGCGGCGGTAATGCGATTGCGGATTGTGCTGGCGTGTGCAACGGTAATGCGACGACAGACTGCGCCGGTACATGCGGCGGCAAAGCGGTTAAGGACTGCACCGGTGAGTGCGGCGGTTATGTAGTCGTGGATTGTGCCGGTAAGTGTGGCGGTAATTCGATTGCGGATTGCGCCGGTAAGTGCGGCGGTCATGCGCCTACAGATTGCGCCGGTATATGCAACGGCAATACGGTTGTGGATTGCGCCGGTACATGCGGCGGCAAAGCGGTTACGGACTGCGCCGGTAAGTGCGGCGGCAGTGATGAAAACTGTATCGGAAGGACCTGTATTTCAGCACCGGGTACATGTCGGAAATGCTCTGATGATGGAATTATACTCGCTGATGATTCATACAATCTTGGTAAGCTATGTTATTCATGTCAGGGAGGGCTTGTGCGGCCTGACAATGGGAGTCCTTGTAACGACTATGATCCATGTACACATAATGACAGTTGTTCAAGCGGTCTTTGTAAAGGTGAGCGGGATATCAGCCCTTTCATTCCTTGTAACCCCGTGATTCAGCAAGGACAGAAAAGGTGATCGCACCTTTACGATAATGTTTTCTTAGATACAGCTTCAATAAATCCTTCGTTCGCAGAACAGCAGGGTTCTTCTGTTCTGAAAAATTACGTAATCTGAGTTCAATGCGAGAACTCAGGTTACGTAAACTTTTCTTTTCCCGCCTCAACTCCTCCATTCTTTCAAGGTGCATAATCACTATTCAGCAAATAGGATAAACCGATATCCACAGCTCTGTTCTGTTTCTTCACAGGAAAAGCAGGGATTTTTCTTTGCATCTTTTTTCTTTCAGAGTAAAATCTTAATTTTTTACCTTTGTTGTCGCCATTGCGTCCTGAGCCGCTTTCTCCGCGTACCGAAGTCTGTGTAGCGATCGTCAGGCCAATCCGTTCAAACAATACTCATTTTGTCCAGACGATAAGGAAGTGGCGTTCGCCACCCGCCGAGTCTGAACGCTCAGAATAACAATATATCCACGAGAAAAACCATGGAATAC
>CBDTVG010000050.1:0-10045 GCA_965363745.1 uncultured Candidatus Electrothrix sp.
CTAAAATCCCCAGAGAAGTGTCCGTTTAATCCAGCCTGTCAACTTGCCTTCGTATTGCACCTTGACCCAGCCTTTTTTTTGTTCCAAGGTTTTGAACACCACGCCGTAATAGGCTTTCGCCACCAGCTTTGCCCTTGCGCTGGGAGCACTTCGTATATTGATTTTTCCTTTGCTTTCCTTCTGCGCTTTGACAATCATATGCCCAGAATTATTGACTACTTTTTTGTGTATCCAGCCTTTTGAACCTTCAAAATCTTGAACACGATACCATTGACCGGAGCGCTTAATTACTTTCAACGGAAAACCGGCACCAAGTTTCCAAAGCACTTTTTTCTTTAAACCCGGCCCGGAACGCATATTCGCATTATCTATTTTAACAGCGACCATTTTAGCCATGACCGTTCCAGCATTTAAGGTCATCAGAAAAACAAAAATGAATAGGATGATAAAATTTTGTTTTTTCATGGTATTCATGATGTTGTTTGAAATTTATTATTTTGATTCTGTTTGGTTTCCAGTTTTGCCAAGCTTTCCGCCAAACATCGAAAAACCGGCAAATTCAACAAAGCCAACCTGAAACCGACAGGCTCCAATCATGCGGTTAACCCATTCACAAAGATCCGAGATCTCGTTAAATTTTAAACGGAGCAGATATCCTTTATGATAACCGCTAAATATTGTACAAGTTTTCTTCTTCAATTGCAACTTAATCACTTAATCAATTACCAACAGCTAAACAGAGAATTCCGCCAACCGGAAAAATCCAAGCATCATAAATCGTTTCCCGCTCACTCAATTCCGCCGCCTGCACCACCATTCCTGAGTGTATCTCAAATATACAGCTCTTTGTAATTATATCTGCAAAAGCAATATATTGCACACATTAAGCATTAGATATATCTGGAATATAGAGGAAAACAAGAACGGTCGCACATGAAAAGACAAAGTGAAGAATCAAGAATGCCGATTGTTGATCGTTAGTTTTCAAAGTATAGTACACTACTCTTATCAAGGGGTGAACTTTTTTCTCTCCGTTTCAGGCGAAACATTCTGTTTTTCAGCGAGCACAGTCTTTCATAAAAAATAGAAAAGAATTATTTCCCCCGGTGCGATTTTTTCAGCGCATTATCCTCAACGTCCTTGACGGCTGAATACTTTTTTGCATACCACCGAGCCGTTATTTTTTCAATTCAACCTGAAATATCAATTATGTTCTCGACAGATATACTGATTGTCGGCAGCGGAGTGGCGGGCTTGTCCTTTGCTCTCAAGATTTCCAATTTTTCTAAAGTGACCTTGGTGACCAAGAAAAAAAGTGCGGACACGGCAACCAATCTCGCTCAGGGCGGCATCGCCGCTGTGCTTTCAAAAAATGATCGAATGGATGATCATATCCAAGATACGCTCATCTCCGGTGACGGACTTTGCAACTCGGATACTGTCCGCACCGTAGTGGAGGAAGGGCCTGGCAGGGTCAGGGAACTGGTTGATTTCGGAGTAAATTTTCAGCAAGGAAAACAGGGGGAGGAATTTGATCTCGGCATGGAGGGAGGGCATTCCGCAAGAAGGGTGGCCCATGCCAAGGACATGACCGGACGGGAAATTGAACGGGCGTTGCTGGCTCAGGTGCATGCAGACGAGCGGATAAAAATCTTGGAAAACCACATGGCCATTGACTTATTGATGGAATCCAAGGCGAAAAAAAACGGATCAAAAAAAGACCGATGTATAGGTGCCTATATCCTCAATCGGGCGACGGGTGAGGTCGAAACCTGGCGGGCCGAAATCACGGTGTTATGTAGCGGCGGTTGCGGCAAAGTCTATCTCTACACCACCAACCCGGATATCGCCACCGGAGACGGGGTCGCTATGGCCTACAGGGCCGGGGCTAAAGTGGCGGATCTAGAGTTTGTTCAATTTCATCCAACCTGTTTTTTTAACGCCAAGGTTAAAAATTTTCTTATTTCCGAGGCGGTACGGGGCGAGGGCGGTGTTTTGATCAATGAGCAGGGAAACCCGTTTATGCGGCAATACGATAAACGGGGAGATCTGGCCACTAGAGATGCCGTTGCTAGAGGCATTGATGCGGAAATGAAAAAAAGTGGTGCCAACTGCGTCTATCTCGATATAACCCATAAGGGTGAGCATTTTTTAGAGCGTCGTTTTCCCACCATTCATGGAACCTGTAAAAAATACGGAATCAATATCAGTCAGGAGCCGATCCCCGTGGTGCCAGCGGCCCATTATATGTGCGGCGGAGTGCTGACGGATCAGTGGGGTGTCAGCTCGATCAACAATCTTCTGGCCTTGGGGGAAACCGCCTGCACAGGGTTGCACGGAGCCAATCGGCTGGCCAGCAACTCCCTGCTGGAGGCGGTTGTTTTCGCCCATCGGGCGGCGAGTTGGGTAAAAAAACATTGGCTGGAAATAGAGAAACAGCCCAGCCGGGATGTTCAGGACTGGCACACCGGTCGAGCCCGTTCCATTGAGGAGAATGTGCTGATCAGTCATAATTGGGATCAAGTCCGCCGCCTGATGTGGAATTATGTCGGCATCGTGCGCACGAAAAAACGACTTCAGCTCGTGGAACGGCGAATGCGACCAATCCTTCTTGAAACCAAAGAACATTTTGATAATTACCTGCTCACGCCGAATTTGATCGAACTGCGGAATATCGTTCTCATGGCCGACCTGATTATCAGGAGCGCGTCGCGACGCAAAGAATCAAGAGGGTTGCATTATATGGTTGATTACCCCAAAAGAGATGACATACTCTTCGGCGAAGATACCGTGCTGGAAAAAAACAGGAGAGAGGAATAGCGATTTTCTGTCCCTGTCCTACAATTTCAGCACTCCTTTCTTCATCACGTTTTACTCCGATTTTTGCTTCCTCGCCTGTTGACAAAATCAAAATAATCTGAACCTGCCGAAAATAATCTATTTGTTTCTGTATAGTCAAAATACACAATATATAGCATCTTTTTCCCTTGAGGCTGTGCTATATGTTGTGCTATAAAGGCATTCTCATTTCTTTCAATCTGAACACGATTTGAATAAAATCCTCGGCGGAAAAAACTCACGACCTTCATCACTCAAGGAAAAAAATATGGGAAAATATATGAGCGGGAATATCTCGAAACAGATTCTGACCGCAACTGCGGAGACTGTCCTGGCACGTCGTTACTACCTCAAAGACGCTGACGGCAATGTCTTGGAAAACTGGGAAACGCTTTGTCTCAGGGTCGCCGATGCCGTCGCCTCGGTCGACAGTGAATTAGAGGATTACAAGGCCCTGCGGGAAGACTTTTTTAACATGATCCACCGGCTTGATTTCCTGCCCAACTCCCCATGCCTTATGAATGCGGGCACTGATTTGGGGCAGCTTTCTGCCTGCTTTGTCCTGCCTGTGGAGGATTCCATGGACGGTATTTTCACTTCCATCCGCAACGGAGCCTTGGTACATAAAACCGGGGGTGGCACTGGGTATTCTTTTTCCCGCCTCCGTCCCAAAAATTCTACTGTCCGCTCCACACAGGGAGTCGCTTCCGGGCCGCTCAGTTTCGCCGCAGTCTTTGATGTTGCCACCGAGACCATCAAGCAGGGAGGAAAACGGCGCGGGGCGAATATGGGCGTTTTGCGGATAGATCATCCTGATATTCTCGACTTTATCTCCGCCAAGGAAGACCAGAACAAATTCACCAATTTTAATTTTTCCGTGGCCATCACCGACGCATTTATGGAAGCGGTGAAGAATGATCAGAAATATGACCTCATTGATCCTTCCAACAACAAGATCGTGAACACCCTGCGTGCGGCAGAGGTGTTTGACAAGATTATTGATCTGGCTTGGCATAACGGCGAACCCGGCGTGCTCTTTATTGATACGGCCAACCGGGCCAACACCACCCCACAGTTGGGCGAATTTGAGGCGACTAATCCTTGTGTTACTCAAGATACTTGGATACAGACTGGTCAAGGGCCGTGTCAGGTCAGCGAATTACTTGGCGAACAATTTGAATTAATGGTTAACGCCACCCCTTGGCAGGCCACGGATAAGGGTTTTTATTCGACCGGTACCAAAGAAATTTTTACCCTGAAGACCAAGGAAGGCTACAGTCTTCGGCTGACAGCCGATCACCCGGTTCGCAAGGTCGTGCGTAAAACCCGCTGGAGTTTGGACAGCGACTGGATTGAGGCAGGACAGCTACTGCCCGGTGATGAAATTTTGCTTCATGATCACCGCAACCTTGCGGGTTGGACAGGACAGGGAACTGAAGAAGAAGGTTATCTGCTCGGCCTGCTCCTTGGTGACGGAACGCTGAAACCTCAAGCGGTGGTACTGAGTGTCTGGTCTGCCCAAGCAGAAGCAGTCAACGGCGGCCAGCAGCCTGGGCCAAATGCTATTATGCGGGAAGCGGAACGCTGCTGTGCTGTTGCTCTGACCCACAGAGCAGATTTTAATGGATTTTTTCCTATCAAAGATCGCGATGAATGGCGACTTCAATCCGTTCCTCTACGGAACTTGGCCGAAAGTATAGGCATGACTCCCGGTCATAAAAAAATTACTCCCGTACTCGAAAGAAAATCTTCCTCTTTTTATCAGGGATTCCTGCGGGGCCTGTTTGATGCTGATGGCTCTGTTCAGGGCAACCATAAAAAAGGCGTTTCTATACGATTAGCTCAAAGCAGCCGGTCAACTCTTGAAGCCGTTCAGCGGATGTTGTTGCGGCTGGGTATTGTCTCAAACCTGTTTTCACGACGACCAGCTGGTACCAAAGAATTACCGGACGGACGTGGAGGTCATAAGCTCTATGCCGTCAAAGAACAGTTTGAGCTGATTATCAGTCAGGAAAACATGCTCCTGTTTGCTGAAAAGATCGGCTTTGCGGATTCTGAAAAGCGGGATAAATTATCCGTGTTGCTGAATGGATTCAAGAGAACAATGAATCGGGAACGTTTCACCGTTCGGGTGGAGGCTGTGGAAGCGTCAGGGCGGGAAGAGGTATTTGATGTCCAAGTTCCGGGGGTCAACGCCTTTGATGCAAACGGTCTATATATCCATAATTGCGGAGAACAGTGGCTTTTGCCCTTCGAATCCTGCAATTTAGGTTCCATCAATCTGGGTCAGTATGTACAAAACGGCGAGGTTGATTTTGAACGGCTCGGCAGTACCGTTAAAACGGCGGTTCGTTTTCTCGATAATGTTATTGACTGCAATCGTTTTCCAATTCCGGAAATCGGAGAGATGACCAAGAAAACCCGCAAGATCGGCCTTGGGATCATGGGTATGCACGATATGCTCATCCAGATAGGACTTTCCTACGGCGAGGAAAAAGGCAGAGAAATTTCAACGGATGTTATGCGTTTTATTCGTGAACGGGCGGAAGCAGCTTCTGTCACCCTTGCCGCTTCAAAAGAGCCGTTTCCGGCCTATGATCCTAAAATCAATAACTATCCAGCCCGCCGCAATGCGGCCCTGACCTCAATCCAGCCCACAGGAACAGTTTCCATGATCGCTGACTGCGCTTCCGGCTGTGAACCTTATTTTTCTGTGGTCATGGAAAAAAATGTTATGGACGGCGACCGTTTTTTAATGGTTAATAAACATTTTGAAGCTGTAGCCCGCAGAGAGGAATTCTTTTCGGATGCCCTCATGAAAAAAGTAGCCCAAAGCGGCACAGTGCTCGGTCATAATGAAATCCCGGAAGACTGGCAGAATATTTTTCGTACCGCCCAGGATATCTCTCCAGAAGAACATATTAAAATGCAGGGTACCTTACAGGTCAACGGTGTGGATTCCTCAATCAGCAAAACGATCAACTTGCCGGGTTCCGCCAGCAAGGATGATGTTCGCCTCTCCTACATGCTCGGTTTTGAATTGGGTTGCAAAGGCCTGACTGTCTACCGGGACGGTTCCCGTGACGCTCAGGTTCTCAATACAATGAGTACCGATGATAAACAAACCGCCACTGTTTCCTCGGAAGGACTTTTTCATAAAAAAGAACTACCTGATGTCCTCAGCGCCAAGCGATATCGCCTGAAAGATGCCAACGGCAATACCATTTATATTATTGTCTGCTTTGGCGAAAATGAGAATCCTATGGAGGTGTTCGCTAAATTTCCTTTTGACAATCGAGTCGATCTGAAGGATAAGTCCACCATGTGGACAACCACCTGCCGCTTGGTCTCTTTGGCTCTGCGTTATGAAATTCCCATGGAGGAAATTATTAAGCAACTTGACCGCTCCAGCGGACATATGCTTGACTTGCCCGCCCAATTGGGTAAACTGCTCAAGTCGTTCATGGCTGGCACCCAAAAAGGATTTTCCTCCTCATGTCCTGAATGCCTTGGAACTTTGGCTTTTGAGGAAGGCTGTGAAATTTGTCGGGAATGCGGCTATTCCAAGTGTTCGTGATAACACATTCACCCACCTACATAAAAAAATGTGTGACTTGAAAAAATGGCGAAAATAAAACGTAATCAGTCCTGCCCCTGCGGATCCGGAAAAAAACACAAGCATTGCTGTTTAGCATTGCTCCAAGCCGGACACCTTTCTTCGCCCATGCAACGCATGAAGGTTTCTTTGATGGGAGAAATTGCGACAATTCAGCGGGCAGCTGCCAATTTCAGGATAAGCGTACATGAACTTGGTGTCTTTATTTTTTTCAGCATGGAAAACGGCGATGCTTGGGTGTTGGAAGTCACGGACTGCGACGCAGTGCAGGTCGCCGAAGCTGGTCAGGCCAATGAGCCGCCGGTAAACGAAGATAAAGAGCGGATAAAGGTGAACTGGAGCCACAGTTTTGTCCTCCAAGATCGCAAGCTACTCTTGACCGCTTACAAGGACGGAACAGAAAGAGAAATTGTCGGAGCCCCGACTCAGCGGATAAATGCAGCTATTCGCCGAATCATGAAACAGTATCCGGCTGAACTGCTGAACAAAGTTCATTTGAGAAACGAAGAAAATACGGCTTCTGCCTGACCGGCTTTATTTTTATCTTTTTAGATTAATGAGAGTATCGACCCGCTCTGAACAGAATAAATATGCGGTAATGCCCTCTCCCCTACTCTGAAAACAGGAGCCAGCCAATATTATGACCTACCGAATAGCCCTTGTCGAAGATGATTCCAGACTCCAGGCCAACTATGCGCAAGCCTTGCAACGGGAAGGATATGCAGTGACCGCCTATAGCAGTAAACCTGAGGCCATGGCCGCCTTTGACCGCTCCCTACCCGACCTCGCCATTCTGGATGTGATGCTCGGCGAGGACATGGCAGGAGGATTCGATCTCTGTCAGCAGTTGCGCACCCTGTCACCGGTTATTCCCATCATATTTCTCACCGCCCGCAACTCTGACTTAGACAGGGTCTCCGGCCTGCGGCTCGGAGCGTGGGATTATCTGACCAAGGACACCACAACCTTGGATTTTTTGCCCGCCAGGATTTCCGCCATGTTCCGAACCGTGGAGGCGTTGCGCAGCAACAATACGGACAGCAAAATTATCGAACACGATGATCTACACATTGATGAGGATCGGAAGGAGGTGTACTGGAAGGAAAAAGCTATCAGCTTGACCTTGACAGAATTCTGGATCTTAGTCTGCCTCGCCAAACGGCCCGGACATGTAAAAGATCATGACCAGCTCATGCAGGCCGCCAGCGTCATTGTCACCAACAACGCCATCGCGGCTCATATTCGCAGGATACGGGATAAATTCCATGAGACTGATCAGGATTTCAAGGCTATTCGCTCCGAATACGGCATGGGATATCGCTGGCAGCCCTGATTATGCGATTGCGCTTCTCTCTCCGCCTTAAACTCGCCCTCCTCTCCCTGTTGCTCCTGCTCTTTCCCCTGCTTGGTATGCGCCTGAACAACAGCCTGAAAAACAGCCTAATCACCAGCCAGCAGGACACTTTGAGCCTTACCGCTCAGGCTGTCTCAGCGGCATTAACGAATCGCAATGATCTCTTTGACCGAGAACAGTTTCATGGTTTAAACCAGGACCGGGACCTCTATCTATTCCAGCTCTCCAACATTATCAGGCTGGACGGCAGGCTCGACGACTGGTGGCCGGAGCTCTCGGAAGCTGAAGAATTCGGGAGAGAACACCTGATAAGCTCACCGGAGGACTATGTCAGGCAGACACTCAGTTTTCGTCATCTGGCCGGAAAACAGGATAAATTCCTGTATGCGCTCTTTGATGTTCAGGATGATCATGTCGTTTACCGCGATAAAAATTCCCTACGTCTTGATCGCTCGGATCATCTTCAAATTGTGATAGAAGATCATGCGGGGCAAAGGAAATACCTTATCACCGCCTATGAGCGGGGCTGGGTCAACGGCTTTCTAATGCCTGATAATCCGATAAAATTTCCGGTCAGCGAACAACGTATCCAAGGAGTTTGGCAACAGAACAAAAACGGCTATATTTTAGAGATACGCATCCCTCTGGAACTGCTCGGCAACAAGCTCGCCTTTATTGTGGCTGATGTTGATGATGAAAAAAGCAGAACCGTCAAGGCCTTAATCGGCACTTCCAATTTAAAAGAAGACAAAGCACCTGGCTGGCTACTGACTACCTCCACCCCTATTGAGGAAATTCTTAAATCGTTGGACCGGCCTTATGCGAGAATTCGGGTTGTTGATCGAAATCAGCGGATCCGAGCGCAGGTCGGCAGTTTGCGGAAAGCAGAACGTCTGGCGACCAAGCCTGATAAACTGTCGGCACGGATCAACGAATTGTTGCGGCCTCTATATCGTTTTTTCATCAATCCTTTTTTAACAGAATTTAAAGATCAAGCATCTCAGCCCACGGAGCTTGACCTCCAGGGTATCAAAGAAGGACTGGCAGGCAAACATACCATCACCAGCTACTTGATGGAAGACGGGCAGGTGGAGGTCATGGCTGCGGTCACCCCTCTGTACGAACAGGAAAAAATCATCGGTGCGGTGGTGGTGGAACAGACCACCAATTCTATCCTCTTCCTGAGCAACCGATTAATTGAGGAGACCCTTTCTTTATCTGTGCTCGCCTTTCTCTTCGGGGGCGGGATTCTACTCCTGTTCGCCTTCCGTATATCAGCCCGGATTCGCAGACTGAGTAATCAGGCGGCAGCCGCAATCACTCCCGATGGCCGCATTCAAAACACGATCAATAGAGATGGAGCGGGTGATGAAATCGGCGACCTAGGAAGAACGCTGGATTCTATGCTCAGTCAACTTCAGCAGCAAATCGAACATCGGGAACAGATGGCTGATAATCTTGAGCATGAAATGCGCACCCCGCTGGCCGGAGTCGCTGCGTCATTGAAAAATTTAAAACAGGAACAACGTGAAGAAAATCCTCCTGAACATATTATGGAGTATATCCAATGGGCTGAACGTGATGTTCAGCGGCTGGAAGAACTGCTCACCTCTATTCGAGAAGCGACAACTCTAAAAAATGCCTTATTGTTAGACAGTATGGAACTGCTGGATTTCAGCAAAGCGGTTTCGATGTGGCTCGAACATGGCTGGAGACTCAGCTTCGAAAAGGTCGATTTGGTTTACCAAGCGCAAGAATATGAAATGATGGTCAACGGGGACCCGGTTCGTCTGCGGCAGGCATTGGACAAACTTGTAGAAAATGCGGTATCCTTCCACAAACCTGGCACTCCAATTGAGTTAAAGCTCGCACAGCACTCAGATACTATTTCCATGCAGGTCATCAATCAGGGAGCCACCATTGAGCCTGAAATGCAACAGCAAATTTTCAACTCCATGGTTTCAAATCGACCGCTCAAAGACAACCGACCCCATATGGGGCTGGGCTTGTATATTGTCCGTACTGTATTAGAACACCACAGAGGCAGGGTGAGTGTTCAAAATTTGGAAAACGGCACAGGTGTGATGTTTACAATTACTCTGCCGATATTTATAAGGAAAGAATAAAAAAAGGCAGGAATACAAAGTATCCCCACCTTTTTAACATATCAGAAATTGCGAGAAATTTGGCATGCTTCATATGCCAGTTGACACTTTCTGGATGAGTTGATTCTCATT
>CBDTVG010000051.1:0-10039 GCA_965363745.1 uncultured Candidatus Electrothrix sp.
TCACTTATAACCGCCCTCCGCTTCCTGAAGAAAGGACAATGTAATGGTGAAATATATCTGTACAAAGTGTTACGAAGTCAATAAACCGATCAATATAATCGGCGGTAGCACCATAATTGAAATTTTTCTCTTCTTAACGGTACTGTTTTCATCAGTGATTCTCCCTCTGCTCATTATAACTTTACCCGTTTTCCTTATTTACAAGCACAATCGACATCGGGGCGACAAAAAAAATTGTTGTCCTGTGTGCAAGACACAGACAATGGTGCCAGTTGACAGCCGAAGAGGGGAAATGTTGATTGCAGAACAGGACAGGACTTCTCCGCAAGTCAAATCAGAACCTGTAAAGAGCCGGCCAAAACCCAAAAAGCCTCAAGAGCAAGCAAAGAAAAATTGGCTTGCAATAGGGAAAAAACGTATTGAAGCAAAGGAATATAAGGAAGCTGTTAGCGCTCTCAACAATGCGCTTAAAACAGACTTGAATAACAAAAAGACCTATTATCTCAGGGCTTTTGCCTATTCCAAGATAGCTGATAGACAAAAAGCCCTTGAAGATATAAAGACAGCCGCAAAACTTGGACACCCCAAAGCCATTGAGTATTTGCAAAAGAACGCAGCTTGATAACTCTGTCTATGCGGAACAGAGCCACCCAGCACGGGACACGGCTTTTTAGCCGCCCGAACAGCACTGGAATCCAAGTTGTAAAATCGGTTCAGTTGCCGGAGATAGTGCTGTGGAATAAAAAAAGGGAGTCAAGCGATTCCGCCTAACTCCCTAATATATCTGGTGCGCCAAGCAGGATTCGAACCTGCGACCTACGGCTTAGAAGGCCGTCTTGTATCTTTTCCCTACTTTTACCGATTATTACATAACCATACGTAACAGCGTTGCTTTCAAGCATCTTTCTTTCTCTTGACTTACCACGAATTACTTGTATATTTAGATTGGGTGTGGGGAATAGTGTGGGGAATACAGATACTGTGGGGAACGAATTATGGCAAGCATGAAACGGCACAAAACAAAATACGCCGGGGTGTTTTATATTCAAGGAACAGCCGCCAAAGGAAACCGACCGGAAAAAATATATTACATCCGTTACAGGAAGGCCGGAAAACTTGTTGAGGAAAAAGCGGGTCGGCAATATCAAGATGACATGACACCCGCCAGAGCTGCCGGTATTCGTGCCGAGAGGATAGAAGGGAAAGGGAAGAGCAACAGGGATGAACGGAAAGCGGCGGAAGCTGTAAAGCATCGCTGGACGGTCGGCAGATTATGGGAAGCATACCGGGAGCAGTTGCCCGACAACCGGGCCACCCGCACCGATTCCGGCAGATATGAGAATCATCTGAAAAAGCCCTTCGGCAATAAGGAACCGAAAGATATTGTCAAGATGGACACCGACCGAATACGGATCAACCTTTTAAAAACTCATTCACCGCAGACGGTCAAGCATGTTTTGGTGTTGCTGAAAAGGATAATCAATTTCGGGTACGGGCAAGGCTGGATTGCTCCCCTGCATTTCAATATAACCATTCCTTCCGTTGACAACATCAAGACTGAAGACCTGACCCCGGAGCAGTTGCAGAGCCTCTTTGATGTCCTTGATTCCACCCACCGCACCACAGCGGCCAATATGATGAAGCTGGTTCTTTATTCCGGTTTACGGCGGGGTGAAATGTTCAAGCTGCAATGGGATGATATAGATTTTGAGCGGGGTTTTATTCATATTCGGGAACCCAAAGGCGGCAAGAGTCAGAAAATTCCGTTAAACAACAGTGCAAGAGGGTTGTTGCAGTCCGTCCCGAAGCAGTCCAGCGAATATATTTTCCCGGCCAGAGGGGGCGGGCCACGCAAGGACATTTCCAAGGACGTGAGGGCCATTAAAGAAGCTGCCGGACTTCCGGCTGACTTCCGCCCGCTCCACGGGTTGCGGCATGTGTACGCCACCATGCTTGCCAACAGCGGCAAGGTGGATATGTTCACTCTGCAAAAGCTGATGACTCATAAAAGCCCGCAGATGACCCAACGTTACGCCCATTATCGGGATGAGTCCATGCAGCGGGCCGCTGATGAGGTCGGCGGGATCTTGGAGGATGCGCTTTCAGTGCGGAGTGAAGATAAGGCGGCGGTTAGCTGATGAATTTTCCAAGAGAGGCTATTTTAAAAAACGTAATTTATGGGGGTATAACCTTTGAAAGTACCGCAAATGATTTTTTCAGGGGAAGCAAATGGTAAATTTTTTTCAAGGCCTCTCGGTAGATGTGGCTGTATTGGATTCGCCGAGTTCTCCCAACGGGAAAAGGAGATACTGCAAGAAAATATGTGTCAATTCGATAGCAAGGACGTTAAAAAGCTCATTGACTCCTTAACCTCTCTTTGTCGAGAAAAAATTTACATTCAAGAATTCTCAAAAATTAGTGACAAAAAAAATATCCTCAAATCAATGGTGGCCAACTTTAAAAAAACATTACGTCAACTTGATCAGTTGGAGTCAGGTGTTTATAGTAGATATTTGCAAATATCCGACAAGGTGGGAAATTGCCCTATCCTGCCGTCAATTAATAGTGAATGGTCTACTACTTTTTTGTCTGCAACGAAAAAATCGAAAGAGGCGAGAAAAGCTCTTCGTGACTTGATCGAAATACTTGAAAAGCAATTAGTTGAATGGACAGGGTCAGCGGGGCGACCTCCAGCGGACAAAACAGAATTTGCTTTTCAAATTGGTATCCGTTTCCTTGAGCACTTACATACAATGCCTACCACTTATCAGGATGGCCCATTTTTCAAGACTGTTCAGGTCGCTCTCAGTGCTCTTGACCTGCCGTGCAAAGACCCTTCCAAAATGGTCAACCATGCGGTAAGACGAATAAAAAACGGAGATAAATAACCCTGCCGGAGCACCTTTTTTTCTTTAGGTGACAAAACCTCCTTAAACTAATTCAGTTTCGTCTCTTACTGTTTTACCGTTATTGCTTTATTTTTACCCGTAAGCTCATGTGAGTTTTACGGGTTTTTTATTTTTAACACTCAGCAAAAGGTAAACAATGACAGTACCAAGATGGATTGCAGAAAAAGAAGTGGCAGATATGACCGGGCGGGCGGTGCAAACTTTACGGAACGACCGTTGCAAATGCAAGGGGATTCCCTATTCCAAGATAGGTGCATCCATTCGTTACAAGGTGGAGGATGTAGTTTCCTTCATGGATGGACACCGGATCATTCCGAAGCTGGAGGCCGGGACATGAAGCGAAAAGCACAATGGCCGCATGATCCGGGGCGGGATCATCGGCCAAATAAGCACGTTTCGAGGCTGTCAAGCTGGCAGGCGGTCGCCCTTGAGAAGGGGCGTTGATTAACAAAACGGAGAAAACGAAATGATAGGAATAAAAAATACAGCCAAGAGTATGAAATACAACTCCGATCAATTTGCGGAAGGAGTGAGATTTAATCACTATGGGAACGATAAAGAAAAAGTATGAAACTGTTAAAATAAACGAGTCGTTAAGCCTTGAAGAATTAGCAAGTGATATTATTCCAGAGGTCAAGCAAAGCCAATATTGGAACGAGAAATCAAAAGATACAGGGGATTATTTACAAAATTTAACCTGTCCTGATTGCGGGTTGCCGAACGCCTTCCTTTATAAGAGCGGCCCGTGGGCTGTCATCTGCAATAAAATTAACAGTTGCGGCTCTAAAACCGGAACGGCAAAGCTGTTTGGTCTATATGAAAAAATATCTGTCAAATACCCGCCTACCAAGCAAGACCCTAACCGACCGGCTAAGGTTTATATGCTATCCCGTGGCATTCCTGAGAATCTGATAGATCAAGCCCGCCCAGAATACATTGAGCGCACCCGTGCGGGAGAAGGTGGCGGAGTATTTTTTAGTGTTGGTGATGTAAAATCAGGAAGACTTTTTAATCCCAAAGGCGGAAAAGGTAAAACCCATACTACCGGCAAATTGAACGGCCAATTCTGGCGGCTTCCGAATGAAAGCTATGATCCCGCAAAGCCTTTATACCTCTGCGAAGGGATACTTGACGCTCTTTCTTTTTTCGCTATGGGGTGTCAAGCTGTGGCCCTTGTTGCCGCAGCCACCAAGCCGGAAAAATTCAATCTGGACAAACTGCGAAACCTTGGAAACGAAATTATTTCCGCCTTTGACAACGATGAAGCCGGAGCCGTATATACTAAGAATTGGCAGATATATCTGAAAGAAAAAGAAGTTTCCTTCTCCTGTATCATGCCGAAAAAAGGTGATTGGAATAACCTTTTGCGTAATGCAGGAACTTCGGCAAAGGCCGCTGAACGCTTCAAAAGTGAATATAAAGCATATGAGACGCAGGCCCGTCTGATGACCGCTGAGACAACTGCTGAATACGCTAAAGTGTACTACGAATATCATAAAAAACAGGTGGGACTGTTTAATTTCAAGAGGTGCATGTATTACGGATCAGTCAAAAATGAACCAGGTGACAAACTGGACATCAAAAACCCCTATATGGTTGGAAACTTTACAGTAATAGCTACACATTACGGGCTTTCCACAGGAGAAATACCTGTATATGTTTATTACCTGAAGGTTACGCCGAGGGTTGGTCGGCCCGTTTACACTATGGCGAAAGGAACAGATTTGAAAAGCCCCGACACCCTTAAAACGTTCTTTCTTTGCAGTTCTAAAACGCATTGGACGGGCGGGGCCATAGAGTCGAAAATTTTAACAAACAGGCTCTCAGACGCATCTGTTCCGACAGTGAGGCAGGCAAAAAGGATGGGCCATGACCATCAATCAGGCTTTAGAGTTTATAAATATTTTGCTGTCTCTCCTGTTGGAAAGATCATAATGCCGGAGAAGGAAGGGTACTTTAAAATAAATAACACTGAGTATATAAAGTCTTTTGGCAACAAAGCGATAAATCCTTTTGTCGATGACGGCAGCCCCTTAGACCCGCAACTGATACCGAAGGCTCTAAAGCTCATTTATGGAGCATGGGCTGAACGTGGACTCGTTGCCGTCGCCTTTGTCGTCGCTTCCGCATTTGTGAACGATATTAAACCGAAACTGACATTTTTCCCTTTTCTCTCTCTATACGGTGACAGGTCAACAGGGAAATCCGTATTAATGACCGCTCTCAATGCGATTCAGGGCATGAACGAAGAAGGATTACCCCTCAATGGGGTAAATACACAGAAAGGACAAGTAAGGGTTATTTCTCAAGTGTCAGGCATGATGAAAGGCATGGTGGAGGGGAATAATCAAAAGAAAATGAGCTTTGACGCTGAATCAATCCTCCCGCTCTTCAATCACGGCCACCCGCTACAGGTCAGGGCAAAGTTCACCAACGATAACCAAGAAGAAGAATTACCATTTTACGGGACGCTGGCCTTTTCTCAAAACGTCGAGCAATTCCAAACACCGGCTGCGAAAAGCCGGGTGATCAGTATTGAATTCAGAGAAGAGCAGTTGAACAAAGAGACGAAGGCGGCGCATGATGAATTGGCATCGTTGTCTATTGAGGAGCTGTCAGGCTTTATGGCTCAAGTTCTTGCGGAAAGAGAGCATTTTGAAAAAGGATGGAAGGAGGAATATAACAACTGTTTGAAAATCCTGCACAGTACGGTGTCTGACAGTCGGATAAGACAGAATCACGCTTTAATATTGGCCTTTTATTATCTGCTTTGTAATAAATTCTTCTGTAAAGAAACCGGACATGATGAGATTGATATATCCGATTATGTGGCGGAGCTTGGAGCGGCGAAAATAAAAGCGTGTAGAGAATACAAGACAACAACGGCTGACCACCTTCTTGAAATGTTGCAGGAGTTGCCGGAATCAGTAAGAATAAATGGTGAGTATGTGCAAAAAATCACATTCTGTCACGTCAAGGACGGCCTGCTGTGGATTCATAGAACAAAGTCTGTTCAGGCGGTAAAGCAACAGGGGCATACCCTGCCGAGTGATTCGGTTGTCTTCAAGTCAATGGAAGCTCACCCGGCTTGTGTGGAAAAATCAAAGAAACATAGATTTCCAAAAACAAGCGGGTCATTATGCGGGGCCGCTTTTAAACTCTCTCAGCTGTCGCCCTCATTGGCTGAGATGACGGAACACACGGAACTTGATGGAACATAAACGGAACATGTATATAATATAATAATATTAGTTATTTATTTATATATAGAGAGAGAATGTTCCGCTGTTCCGTTACTTTCTTCTTCAAAAGTTCATTTTCAAATCATGTTGATTTCGCAACGTCGTCGAATCGGTTGCGCAAATAGACGAACATATGGAACATACGGAACATGACCGCTTAACGACATAAAACTGTTACAGTTTTCCCGTTTAGTCCAGCGGAACATCTACGGAACATGTGCGGAACACGCCCCGAAATAAGGATAATGAAATGTTTGATTCAGCAAGGATGGCGGCGGAGGCGGAAGCCAAGGCAATGATAGACAGACAGCTTTCTCTCTCTGAAGAAAAAGAGTTCCTTCCGATGACGCAGGACGGTTCCGCATCATATGAACTTGTCGGTCTGTTTGGTTCAAAAACTTCGGTGACGGAAGAACGAACAGCTGTGGAAGTGTGCAAAGTCCCCCTTGTTCCAGAGGTCAGGCGACCGCTAAAGGAAGGGAAATACAGCTCCCCACAGCTTGACGATCAGGGCAGAATACGCATACCCGGAGACTGTGATCCGAAATATCGGTGGTGGCAGGGCGGGCAGTCGCCCTTTGAAACTCTGTTGGAGCTGGGAGCGTCGGACAAAGAGATTGAGGCGCATATAGGGCCGATCAGCACCCCGGAGGATTGGCGGAAGTGGCGGCGTATCAAGAATACAGCGTGGAGAGAGCGAATATGAACGATAAAAAGACAGCGGGTAAAGGTCGCCCCACCGATTACGACCCGAAATATAATGCTCTGGTAAAGCGATTGTACATCATGGGAGCGATTGACAAAGAGGTGATTGAATCGTTAGATGTGGCAAGGTCAACCTTCTATCTCTGGAAGCAGGAGCACAAAAAATTTGCCGAGGCTATACGGGAGGGAAAGGACTTTTTCGACAACAACAGTATAGAAGAGAGCCTGAAGACTAAGGCGACGGGCTTCTATGTCCTTGAAGAGGTCACTGTGGAAGAGGATGCAGAGGGCAGCGTGTTGAAGACGGTCACCAAACAGAAGCAGATGCCGCCCGACACCGCCGCCATTAGATACTGGCTCAACAACCGCAATCCTGAAAGGTGGAGAGATAAACCGGAGCCTGACAACAATAACAGCCCTGACCTTGATGCTGAACGCCAAAGGTTACTTGATCAAGCCGGAGAGCAACGCAAAGAGGCGGAAGAACTGCTTGCGTTGCTGGACGGTGGGGACTTGGCAGAGGAATGATATTTATTATCAAGGATCAAAGGTCAACGGGATATTGCGCAACAGCCGATATATTTCAATCTCTCTATGGTATTTTCCTGACTCTTTAAAAGGAATAATCATTATTGCGTAGCGTTTTCCCGACACCTGCCGAGAAGGTCAAGGCATTAAGGAACAGGTGGGCTGTTGGCGGGATTGGTATTTTTCGGACTCCTGAAGCCACCGAACCAGCAGACCGGATATTTTCCGACTAATAAACAGATACACAGGGCTGCATGACCGACTCGCAAGTAAAACGGGATTCGATTCCCTGTCTCCCTCGTTTTACCTACCTGGCAATGATCCCTCAGCACTTTTCTTGTAATACAGCATGGGTGGATTTTTCAAGAACACTGCGTTTTCCTGTTTACTTTTGAAATTCATCGTGGTTAACAGTGAATTGATCCGTCACAGTGTTAGCGTTTAAATATCAGCGATATCTTAGGGTAAAAATGAAATATTTCGATCAATTGCGTGTTTACATGAAAAGATTGATAGACAGCATGAACAATTTGTATGGATTATGTTCTTTGCTGATTGTCATTGTTCTTTTCTTTATCCCCAATATTGAAAGTTATCGGACAGACATTATACCTCTTCTGCTCGTAATTATTTTCTTTTTTGCCGGATTCAATGTGTGGAAGAAAGATAGACGCACTGAAGCGAAATTGAAAATAACAAAATCAGAGCCCGAATGGAATATCATCATCTATAATGCTCATTCAATACAAATGGTTCGGATGTCATTTCAAGTAACTCTGTGCAACAATTCACCCGAAGAACCTTTCTTTATAGAACAACCAGAGCTTAATAAAATAAAAATAGACACTCAAATGTTTGAGGAAGAAATAGATGAATATAAAATATCTACACATTCGGATAAAAAAGTTGTTTTTCCTTACAAAATTCCTCAGAATGATATCGTTTATTTAAATTTCATATTGGAATTTAACGCTATACCTACAGAAGAAGCGAATTTATTGATTGATAAATTGCTAATTTTAAGTGGATACTCTCTTAATTTTAATATTAAATACAGGAATATTTCATCTGTAGATGAATACGATTTGAAAATATCAGGAAGTCTTGATCAGATTGCACAAAACATGCTCAAAAACTGGGAGGTCAGCAATAATACTGATTTTGCTAATCATTATAGGAAATTAAAATACGAATCTAATGAAATGTCCAAAATGTAGATATGAAAGAACACCCGAAGATGACAAGGTTACCCAACAAACAGAGTGTCCTGCTTGTGGCATTATCTATACAAGGTATATTCAACTTATTGAGAAAAAAAGGAAAACTGCTGAAGCCGCTAAAAAGGCGGCTAAAACACGCACACTAAAAGGAAGAATCGGACAAATATATCTCAATGAAAACGGTGTTGAATTGACTAAAAATGGTAACGAAGAGCCGAGAAGGTTCACTTTTTCACAAATCAAAGATATTCAGTTTGAAAAATGTTCAGGTGCAATCAGTGGCTTTTTGCGAATACAAGATATTGACACCCCCGCATATAAAGGAGGGGTTTTTAAAGCGACATATGATGATAACGCCATTGTTTTTGGAACTGCAAACCCAAAGGCTCTTTTTTCCTCTTCTATTTGCGATGAGATAAACAAAGAGTGGAGTGAGTTGAGGAATTCAATATTAGTCAAGATTGGTAAAAAACCAATAGAGTTCGCAGATAAAGATACAGCTTCTGACAGAGATGAAAAAGCAAAATTCAACTATAAGTATGCTGGGATAGCGGCTCTGCTTATTTTTATAGCTGTTGTTTTCATCTCTATTCGTGAAAAGAACTCAGCAAGTTATCGGATAGCGAGAAGTACCCCCTCTATAACAGATAAAAAAGAAACAATTCCCGTGTCGAGTTCGTCATATGATCCAAAATGTACCGAAGGTAAAAAGTGGAAGTATGTGATCAATAATGCTTACAGAACAGCAGATGAATATGCAACATCAAGAAATCCCTCATCAACATTTATATCCGTTCAAAGAAATTATCAGTTTATTGAACAATTCGGAGGGGAATTTCAGGGTAAGCACCTCCTTATGATTACAAACGAACACGGTGGAAATGTCAGTTTTGCTATTTTGCTCCCCATGTTTGATGTAAATATGTCCTCAGAAGGACTAAATGATGAAGGGTATCTTTGGAGGGTTGTTAGTGCAAAATTGAATGGACGCTCATATTGATTTAATTTTGGATGAATCTGCCCTCCGCATGTGTTCCGGCCCGGACAAAAATCACCAAACCATGCCTGTCGCTGTCGTCAAGCCGGTAAATCAGCAGAAAGTCCCCGCCGATGTGACATTCACGGTATCCGTCCCTTTCTTTTCTTCACGGCCTGAGTTTTGATACCCGCCGCTTAAATAATCCGCTGAAAGACTGCTCAACGCATTTGCGGAAAGCGGCTATCTTTCTACTTGCGAGTTCTGCGCAATCTCACCTTTCTTTGAGTGTCAACCTGATACCTCATTTCCTGCAAAACAACTTTTGGTATACATGAAGCCAAGGCGTGATATATCAGAAGCGTTTTTTCAGGGAGTTACTGAAGGAGATTTATCGACGGGCATTACTCCCCACAGGAAACGAAAACAAGACAAAGTGTGGGGAATACGGTGGGGAAT
>CBDTVG010000052.1:0-9726 GCA_965363745.1 uncultured Candidatus Electrothrix sp.
AAAAGAAATTTTTTGTTCATGACACCCCGCGCAGGCGGTTGAGGGAGACATCATATCCATTTCCAATGAACTTACCATTGCTGCTTCCATCTTTGTCCCTCTTGGTTGTTATGGTGCGTCACGCACCGTTATGGATTTCGTTTCATTGTCAACGATAGTGCCTCAAGGAAAGAATTGCTGGCAAATGCCAAACAAAAAAGGCAATTACCCTGAACAAAAGGAGATAGCACTGAATCGCGCTGCCAAAAAAAGCAGCCTCTAAGATTTTTTGTTCTCTTTTATCCGTTCCAGAGCATCAGTAATAATATTTCTCAGGGTTCTGTCCTTGAACCCCTCATCTGAATAGCCCGCAATACTTAGAGCTTCCCTAACCGCCTCAGCAATTGCTGAAATATTCGGTTGGTCGCACTTCTCACCCTTCCAGAATTTACCGCTCTCATTTTGCAGATAGCCAATCTGAACGAATCCGCCGATAATCTTCAGCAGATTACTTTCTCTTTTTTTGGACTGGTGAGTGTCGGGCTGCAACAGGTAAAGATCATTTTCTTTTGGTACTTTTTCCGCTACACTCTTTTCTCTTTTTTTGGGATCATGTGAAGGCGGAATCCTCGGAGCAACATCTAACTCATTCTCTAATCTTGCAATATCTTCAGATAGTTTTGCAATCATATGTCCATCACGAACCTTTTCAAGAGCATCAATAATGTGTTTTGACAGACTTGCCATATTCCATCTCCTGTAATAAATTTCCCCACCACTGCATCAGCTCCCCTCGTTGTTCAATATATTCGCTCCGATGATATGCAGCCCTCACCTTGTTACGCTGCTCATGGGCAAGGGCCTTTTCAATCACATCACCGTCAAAGTTGGATTCGTTGGCTATGGTGGAGAACACCGCCCGGAAGCCGTGAACCGTGGCTTTTTTGTGGTACCCCATACGATACAGGGCATAGAGCATAGTATTTTCAGAAAGCGATTTCATGCCGTCCCGACCGGGAAAGACAAGCCCCTCTCTCCCGTGAAGCCTCCCGACCTGCTCAATGATCGCCACGGCCTGCTTTGACAGGGGCACATTATGCGGATTGTCCATTTTCATACGCTTGCCCGGTATACGCCACAAGGCGGTGTCAAGGTTGATTTCATCCCATGTGGCCCCCCGTGTTTCTCCACTTCTGGCCGCTGTCAATATGGTGAAGCGCAAGGCGGCTTTAGTGGTTATATCAATGTCAGATTGTGCAAGAGTGCGCATGAACTCCGGCATTTCCTCCTGTGAAAGAGCAGCCCTGTGAACCACCTTGCGACTTTTCAAGGCCCCTTGCATATCAGCAGCCGGGTTATATGTGGCCTTGCCAGTCTGCACGGCATAACGAAACACAGCATTTATTCTTTGCAGTACCTTGTGGGCAATCTCCAAGGCTCCCCGGCGCTCAATATTTTTTATTACCTCAAGAACTATCGGCGGTGTAACTGCATCAACCTGACTCTCTCCAAAAAAGGGGAAAGCGTCGCGCTCCAATGTGGTCCGAACAGCGTTTGCATGGCATTTGCTCCATCGTTCGGCCTGCTGCTGCATCCATTCACGGGCCACGGCTTCAAAGCTGTTTCCGGCAATCTCACGTTCAGCGCGTTGCTGCTCAATGGTGGCCAGTTTTTTTTCTCTTCGTTCATGGGCCGGGTTGATACCCGCCTTTACCTGCTCCCGTGCTTCAGCCCTTGTCTTGCGGGCCTGCTCAAGGCTCATGTCCGGGTACTCTCCGAGAACATAAATAGATTCTTTTTTATCCAGCCGAAAACGGTACCTCCATGTTTTTCTACCGGAAACTGCGACATGAAAATTCAAACCTTGACCATCTGAAAGTTTGTAGGGCTTGCCTTGTGGTTTTGCTGTACGTACTTGAATTTCTGTAAGTTTTGTCATAGCTCGACCTCTGGAAAAAAACGGGTATAGGTGAAAGGGTACGTGATTCCTATCAAGGAATACCCCCATTTGTACCCGCTTTTTGTGGTGGATGTCAACGGAAATTAATGGACGAAAATGAAAGAAAGGGCAAAGAAAAACCCGCTAACCAGTTAAGGTTGCGGGTTATATCGGACATCCACGGACGTGGATGGAATACTTTATGGTGCCCGGAGCGAGAATCGAACTCGCACAGTTACAAGAACCGAGGGATTTTAAGTCCCTTGCGTCTACCAGTTCCGCCATCCGGGCTAATAAGTATGGTCTATTTTACACCTTTGTGAATGAGTTGTCAATTAATGTGGTGATAAACAGCGATTGATGGTTAATAATGGTGTCAGTTGACAGCAGGGATGATCCTGAGACCATGAATTATTACTGATTATGTATGCATAAGCTGCTAATTTATAACAACACGATGCGTAAGTATATCCTGTTTATTGCGCCTCTTTTTTTAATCCTCGTTGTCGGCCCTATCGGTTATATGCTGTTTGAGAACACCAGTTTTCTCGACGGATTATACCTGACGATTATTACGATCAGCACTGTGGGATACGGCGACATAGTCCCCGTCACACCGTCCGGACGGCTGTTTACTGTAATGCTGATTTTTTCCGGTGTCGGTTATCTGATGTATATATTCAGTCAGATTACCGAGGCTATGGTTGAAGGGGGATTACAACGATTTGTCGAGAGAAGAAAAATGCATAAAAAAATGTCCCGGTTGCACAATCATTATATTGTCTGTGGATTTGGCCGGATAGGACAGGAAATCAGTTCAATCCTTCAGGAAAACAACCGTCCTTTTGTCGTGATTGAAAATGAAACTGAGGTCGTTAAAGAAATTGATCAGCTTGGTTATATTGAGCTGAAAGGGGATGCCTCGGATGACGATATTCTGCTTGAGGCTGGCATTAAAGAGGCGCGCGGCCTAGTCGCGGTCGTCTCAACAGATGCGGACAACCTGTATATCACCCTAACCGCACGGGGTCTGAATCCCAACTTGTTTATCCTGACCCGTTCCAGCGGCACTCCCGGTGTTGCGAAAAAATTGAAACGAGCGGGGGCGAGCAAGGTGATATCGCCTTACTCCATCGGGGCACGCAGGATGGCGCAACTCATTGTTCGTCCCACGGTGGTTGATTTTCTTGATCTCGCTATGCAGGCCCGTGAGCTTGGGCTGTGTATGGAAGAACTTTTGGTAACCGCTCAGACCTCGTTTGTCGACACAACCTTGATGGAATCTGGGCTCAGGAAAAAATACGACATTATTGTTGTCGCTATCAAGCGGCCTGATATCCCGATGATTTTTAATCCCGGCCCGAAGACCAAGATTCAGCAGGATGACATCCTGATCGTTCTGGGCGATAATCAGCAAATTTCCGCCTTGGAAAAGACCTTGTAGGGGCCGACCGGCAGTCGCCCTGTTATTCCGGGCGCAGGTCTGCCCTGTCAATACAGTCCTGCATTTCTCGCACCGCCTGATCTAAACCCACAAAAGCGGAGCGGGCAATTACGGCGTGGCCGATGCTCAACTCTTCAATAAAGGGCAGGGCTGCGATTCTGGCGGTGGTGCAGTAGTCTAGGCCATGACCGGCATTGACCCGCAGGCCCGCTTCAAAGGCCAGTTCAGCGGATTGCTCAATCAGGCGAAATTCCTTGTCCCGCTCCTCTTCATTTTTCGCATCGCAGTAGCGACCGGTATGCAACTCCACATAGGTAGCCCCGACTTCAAGGGAGGCCTCAATCTGCGCGGCATCCGGGTCTATAAAAAGAGACACCGGAATCCCTGCCTCGCTCATTTTGCTGATTGTTTTTTTCAACTTTTTCGCATTACTGATGACATCCAAGCCGCCTTCGGTGGTCAGTTCCTTTCTTTTTTCTGGCACCAAGGTGATCATGTCCGGTTTGATCTCCAAGGCGATTGCAACAATCTCCTTCACATTGGCCATTTCCAGATTCAGCCGGGTCTTCACGGTTTGGCGGAGGAGGCGAATATCCCGATCCTGCATATGACGACGGTCTTCCCGCAGATGGGCGACAATGCCCTTGGCACCGGCGAGTTCACAAATTCCGGCGGCCAGCACCGGATCAGGTTCCGCACCCCCGCGAGCTTCTCTGATAGTGGCGATGTGATCAACATTAATGGCCAGTTGCGGCATGTTCTTTCTCCCTGAATGAATATGTTGGATTGAGCGGTAGAGTTTTTTTTCTTGGATAAACATGATGGCGGCCTGTTCTTCAGACACTTCGTGGTCATAACCCAGCAAGTGGAGCAAGCCGTGGATGATCAGCTGAGTGAGCCATTGATGCAGAGAAATATTTTTTTCCTCGGCTTCTTTGCGGGCCGTATCCACAGAGATGAGAATGTCTCCCAGTTCATCCTCAGTCAGTTCAGCGGATTCAGCGGACATACCATCCGCCGCCGGGAATGAGAGTACGTTGGTCGTACCCTGTTTGGAGCGATACTGTTGATTATACTCGGTCATGGTTGCATCATCCATGAACACGATACTTACCGGGCTGTCGGGCCTGTCGAGCAGCTCAAGCAGAAAGGTGGTGCGCTTTCGCAACAGGTCTTCGTGCAGGCGAATAGCTTGGTCTTTATAATTATTTATAATATTAATCATGAATATCCTGTCCCGGTTCAAGCAATTCAATTCCAAATTTTTTCAGCCGTTGACAAACAGCCTGTTCAGGCGGTTCCGCACCGAAGCAGGCATACATTATACCTTTGGCTTTTATCTGGAATAATGGCTCCGCAATAACTTCACCATTTTTGCTTATTATTGGTTCCAGCGAGAATTTATATTTTTTTCTGAGAGCCAGCAACCATTTTCGCTGATTATGACCGATTCGCTCAATCAGTTCGAGCATATCATCTCGTGAACTGCGGTCAGTTTCCACTTCAGGACGTTCTTCAGGATACGCCAGACAATCCCTAATCACACTGCAAATTTTTTGTGCGTCTTCATTGTCCATTCGCTGAGAGAAAAGAGTTAAAATTGAGCGTGCTCGGGTCATGGCGACGTAAAGCACATTGGCGAGAACACCTTTCCCTCTCGCCTTGAACCCGTCAACGCCTGCCACGATGATAATCTCGGAATCATAACCTTTGTACGAATGCGATGTGGTAGCCAGGAGAGTGTTGTTGGTTCGTTGAAAAGACCGGCCTTTTCGCACGGAAAATTCAACCCCGAGCCCGGCAAGTTGAGGCACCGTATGTTGCTTCAGCAGGGCCGGAATATTTCTTCCGTTGTAAAGCAGGCAAATGTCGGAGGGTTGAACGCCCTGTTCCGCAATCAGGTAGCGGCAATATTCGCCCAGAGCTTCAAATTCAGCTTTCAGGTTTTCGTATTCACGAAATTCCGGTTTCGGGCCATCCACCTGATTAAAACGCACCTTCCACCAATCCGAACCGCTCTGTCGGGAATGTTCGATTAACCCTCTGGTAATCAATTCGTTATGATCAGGATTGTTTTCAGGTGGTTGCAGGCGATAGAGCACATTGATGGCAAATTCGGTGATCGGTTTGGTGGAGCGAAAACTTTCCTTCATCACCGAAGAGCGACCGCGCATATCCAAGTCAAATTCAGACCACTTGGGTGTGCTGCGCCCGTAAATATTCTGGGCATTATCGTAGAAAATATTAATTGCGCGGCTGTTTTTGTCTGCTTCGTCAGTCTGCCGAACAATGGCGGATAATAATTTCAGCGTGCTCGCCCCCATATCCTGCGCTTCGTCAATGAAAAGGGCATCGCAACGGGGGCTGATTTCGCTGATAGGTATTCGTTCAAGCAATGCCTGAGCGGCTCCATCCGGGTCGAACTTGAATGGACCAGCATTCAAACCGACTTCCTGAAGCATAACATCCAGAATATCTTTCACATGATGTAGTTCAACGCGATCCCACGGGAAGGGACTGCTTTCACTTTCCTTTTTCCATGCCGTCTCTATGGAATTACTAATCAAGGATTGCAAAGAGCGGTTGGCGAAGATTGCCCAAATACGCACATTTTCTTCAAGAGAGAGCCGTTGCACGGTTTTCATCAGCCAATGAGCAAGTACCACGGTCTTGCCGCTACCAGCGACTCCACGAACCAATCTGGGCCTTCCGTCCAGTTTAAGGCCACAGAGCCGTTCCTGTTCCTGCGAGAGAACCGGACGTAGCTCTTTCCGGCGGGCGAGCTGAGCGCCAAATATAAAGGATGCCTTCTCCATCAAGGCGGCGGGCAGGGTGAATTCTGTTTTCGTCTGGATCTTTTGCCAAAAGAGCTTGGAGTCTTTCTTCTTCAGGACTTGCGGGGAAAGCAGTTTGACCAAGGGGCGGAGATACGGTTCCTCCATTTCCGCACGGCTCGCAAAAACAATCACTACTTCGCGGGCACGGCTGAGGGCCACATTGATCAATCGTTTCCATTCATCATAGGGCCAAGCACAACTCCCTGCGTTCACTGAATCAAAAAGAACAATATCCGCCTCTGCACCCTGCTGGCTGTGTACCGTTGAAGCCGTCCAAGAGTTTAAATTATTCGATTTGAAAAAGGAGTCGATTAATTTCGCTTGGGCTTTAAAAGGTGCGATGAAGAGACCGTTCGCCGTCCGCATTTTCGGGTCGGCAAAAATTTTGAGCAACACTCTTCGGGTGGAATGACGCACCCAACTCCGGTTGCCGCTACCCCGTTCAGCGCGGAGGGAAGGAGGACTATCCGTATCTTCATCCAGCACATACCAAATGGCGCGTGGCTGTTTTTTAAGCAACAACGGCAGGGTATTGCTTCGTTCCCTGACTTTGTCCGCAGTTGTGAGTGCTCCGTTGTATTGAAAGGCTGAGACCGCATCGCAGAGTTGCGGATGCATTCGGTACTGTTCTGTCAGGGCATGCACCCCGTCAACGGATCTGTCCATATGTTCCAAATGGCTCAGACCGCTGTGCGCCAACCAATTTCCCTGCGCAGGCTCAAGAATGCGGCTGATTTTGCTGATGGGTGCTAGCTGTTTCGGGTCTCCGACCAACACAACCCGGCAGGCAGCGAATAGGGAAAGCGCACTGACTGCCAAGCGGGACATCAGCCCGGCTTCATCAATAAAAATAGTTGTGAACGGGGCGAGTCCGTCCTGTACGCTGTTTTTTATTTCATCGAGTTCGAGGAAGGTCATCGCCTTGAAAGCAGTGCTGATAACCACCCGTACCGATGCGTCAAGAAAATTTCTTTTGGCGGCATCTTGCATTATTTGGCGAAGATGTCTGATCCGTTGCTGAATCAGAGCCTTTTCCTGTATCTCCTTTGTGTGTGCATATTCACTGACAAGTTGCTCTATTTGGACGAGGAATTCAATCTCCGTCCCTTGCAACATGTCGGAGAGCGCTTCCTGTTCAAATTTCTTCGCTGAAGTGCCTTTACCGATACGGAGCAGGCCCCCCTCCCCTAACAGATCATCAATGCCGGTACGTTGAGCGGCTCTGCCGATAGAAAGGGCAACAGCGTCGGTTGCCCGGTTTGTCGTTGAGCAAACTAAGATGCGTTCGGAGGGATCAGCCAGAACCCGTGCAATTTGTTGGCCGGTCAGGTAGGTTTTGCCGGTACCGGGAGGCCCCCAGAGGAGGCTCCACGATTTGCGCCACCAAGGCTTTAACCTATTCAGGCCGACATCGGAAAAAAAGGAAACATCAGGATGGATTTTTCCTTCTGAAGCCGCAAGACGTTGCGGTAACAGCTTCTGAAATGCAGGATCGTTGTAGGCGGCATCAAGGCAGGCTAAAAATTCATAGGGACGGACATAAAATGAGCCGCAGCGAGGAGGATGCTCAGGATCAGCGGTTTCAATAAAAATGCGTCCAGCCGCTTCATCAACCTCCAGAACCTCACCGGCCCATAAGATAGAGTCATCAATATCAGGACTGATTATAGTATGATCACTGAAGGCGGCCTGGGAACTGCTGAATTCTTTTAAAAGAACCGGGCGAAAGGCGACAGCACCCTCCCACGTCCAGTCGAATTCAACGGCATGGCCGATTTGGAGTTCATAAACCGTTGCGGAGTCTGCCTGATAAATACGTTCAACCTTATCGCAACGCAACCGTTTCCATTTCGCCGCTGCTCGATACTCTTTGTTGATAGCTTTGCGGGCATCGACAAGCAGGGCTGTATCTCCATCAGGAAGATGTAACGCTATAGGAAAACGGGCCTGAATAAACTTAGGGAAGCTGTCGTCCGTTTCGCCCGCGACATTTCCGTTGCCCGTCATCCGCTATACCCTGCCCTGCCCGGCATAAGCCTGAATAATCTTCTGCACCAAAGGATGCCGGACAACATCGTTGTGATCAAATTGACAGAAAGCGATTCCGTCGATTCCCTGTAAAATCTGTTGCGCTTTAACCAAGCCGGATGGTTGATTGCCGGGCAAATCCACCTGAGTTATATCACCGGTGATGACCGCCCGTGAATCAAACCCGATCCGGGTCAAGAACATCTTCATCTGTTCACTGGTGGTGTTCTGGGCTTCATCCAGGATGACAAAACCGTTGTTCAGGGTTCTACCCCGCATAAAGGCCAAGGGCGCAATTTCGATGACCCCGCGCTCAATCAGGTCGGCGACCTTTTCATCGCCCAACATGTCGTTTAAAGCGTCAGTCAGCGGGCGGAGGTAGGGATTAACTTTCTGGGCCATATCGCCGGGCAGAAAACCTAATTTTTCGCCAGCCTCAACCGCCGGACGGGTTAGGATGATACGCTGTACCTGTTCCCCCAGAAGCGCGGATACGGCCATAGCCACGGCGAGATAGGTTTTGCCGGTGCCAGCCGGGCCGATGCCGAAGACAATATCGTTGTTGCGGACGGCCTCTATATAGCTTTTTTGGTTGACGCTCTTGGGTGAGATAATTCGATTTTTCGAGGTGATGCAAACCTTGTCCAAAAAAATTTCTTCCAAAGAGGTATGGGGAGATTTTTCAAGAATTTTGAGAGCAAAGGCGATGTCTTGGCTGAAAACCGGATATCCTTTGCGGATTAGTTTATACAGCTGCCGCAGAGCGGAAACAGCCAGCTCAACGGCATGTCCTTTTCCTTCAATCAGCAGGGTGTCGCCCCTATCATAAATACGAACTCCGGCTACTCGCTCCACAGTGTTCAGGTTGCGGTTGAGTTCTCCGAACAGAACCTGAGCGACAGCGTAATCGTCAAACTCTAGGCTCTGCTTTACCTCGCTGTTGAATTTTGTTTTCTTGCTCAATGCTTCTTCTGAGCCAGTTCCTGGTCAATCATTTTCTGAATAATATCAGTTCCTCGTCCTGTAACTTGACGACCATTGATAAACAACGTGGGTGTGCCACTAACACCAGCCTTTCCTGCGGAAATCATATCCTGTTTCAATTTTTCCTTGCTAGCCGGACTTTTCCAATCTTTTTTGAATTTTGCCATATCCAAGCCGATATCAGCAGCGGCTTTCTCAATGGTTTCTTTGTTCAGCTTTTTGCCGAGTGTAAAAAGAGCGTCATGCATCGGCCAGAATTTGCCTTGCTCGTGGGCGGCGATGGAAGCGAGAGCGGCTGGCTCGGCTTTTTTGTGCATTTTCAAAGGAAAATGTTTAAAAACAACTTTTAGAGAATTAGGATTTTTCTTAAGTATTTCTTCGAGCAAAGGCTGAACTTTGCTACAGAAAGGGCATTCGAAGTCCGAGAACACAACCAAGCTTATCGGCGCAGTTGCTTTACCGAGAAACGGCGAGCCGACTGTGCTGATATTCTGAGCAAAGGAGATATTAAGAGC
>CBDTVG010000053.1:0-9710 GCA_965363745.1 uncultured Candidatus Electrothrix sp.
CGTTTTTTCCTGTTCTTTTCATGATTTCACGTATCCTGTTGTATCTTGCGCCCGTTTTTTATAGAGGTTACAGAAATGGCCGAACTTACAACAGTGCAACTTCTTAAAGCAAGAAAAAAAATGAACCCACAGGTTGCCAGCGACAGCCCTGATGCGGTTTGTACATTGATATTTCATGGTGCGCAAGGTATCATATAGGATTTTTGTCTTCTCTGTGTATTTTGGAATATTCAGGGAAAGCAGGGAGCCTGTGCTTGAACAGCTTGAACGAAATATTTTTTAACTCTTTTTATCTGTCAGGAAAGACGCATGAACGAAGCGCAATCCAACGTGGTGGCGATTATTCCCGCCCGCTACCATTCCAACCGTTTTGAGGGAAAACCATTAGCCTTGATAGCGGGCAAACCTATGATTCAGCATGTGGTTGAACGGGCTCGGCAGTCGGCGTTGCTCTCCCGTGTTGTTGTAGCCACGGATGATGACCGTATCGCCGAGGCTGTGCTTGCCTTTGGCGGAGAGGTAGTCATGACCGGAGCCGATCATGTGTCGGGAACGGATAGGCTGGCTGAGGCGGCGGAGCTGTTGAACATCGAAGAGCACAGTGTTGTTGTGAATATTCAGGGGGATCAGCCTTTGTTTCCTTCCGAGGTTATTGAGCAGGTCGCCAGACCGTTGCTGGAAGACCCGGCTCTGCCTATGTCCACCCTGATCTACAAGATTGTCAGGCCAGAAGAGATCACTGACCCCAATCATGTTAAAACAGTTTTTGACTGTAACAACAATGCCTTGTATTTTTCCCGTTCACCCGTGCCCTTTCAGCGCAATCCAGAAGAAGCTGTGCAACCCACCTATTATAAGCATCTGGGATTTTACGCCTATCGTAAAGGTTTTTTGCTCACCTTTGTGGCCCTGCCTGAAGGGGAATGGGAACGATTTGAAAAACTTGAACAATTGCGGGCTTTGGAGTATGGATACCGTGTGCGGGTGATTTTGACCGGGCATGATTCCATTGAGGTGGACACCCAGCAGGATGCCTTGCGGGTGGAGGAAATGATCAGAAATAACTCGGCGGTACTGTAAAGGGCAGACCTCTGTGTATGCCCTGCCCGTCGCTTTACACAAATAATTAGGAAAAAAATGAAGAAAAAAATTACCATTATAGGTGCCGGTAATGTCGGTGCCACAGCGGCCCACTGGGCCTTGACCCGTAAGCTTGGCAATATTGTTTTACTTGATGTCATGGAGGGAATTCCCCAGGGCAAGGCCTTGGACCTTTGGCAGTCTGGACCGTTGGACTCGTATGCCGGAACCGTGACCGGCACCAATGATTATGCGGACTCAGCGAATTCCGACGTGGTGATCATCACCGCCGGGCTGGCCCGTAAACCGGGGATGTCCCGTGACGATCTATTGGCAAAGAACGTCGCCATTGTCAAGTCTTGCGCCGAGGAAGCGGTCAAGCATTCACCCGACTGTTTCATGATCGTGGTCACCAATCCCATTGACGCTATGGTGCATACGGCCTTCAAAATTTCCGGTCTGGATAAAAGCAGAATTATAGGTATGGCCGGGGTGCTTGATTCCGCCCGCTATCGAACCTTTCTCGCTGATGCCATAGGAGTGGCCCCGGCTAATGTTAACGCTTTGGTCATGGGGATTCACGGGGATAAAATGTTGCCTATGGTTAGGCTGGCCAACGTGAGCGGTGTGCCTATCACCGACCTGTTGTCCGAAGAAAAAATCGCCGAAATCGTTCAACGCACCCAGATGGGTGGGATAGAGATCATCAATCACCTGAAGACCGGCAGTGCTTTTTATACTCCGGGACTGGCTGCTGTTGAGATGGCAGAAGCCGTTCTGAACGACAGCAAACGGGTTATGTCCTGTGCGGCCTACCTTGAGGGTGAATTCGGCATTTCCGGGTATTTCCTCGGTGTTCCGGTTGTCTTAGGAGAAAAAGGCGTGGAGCGGGTGCTTGAGTTTGCGCTAACCGAGGATGAAAAAAATGCTCTGGAAGAATCCGTGGCAGTGGTATCCGGTCAGATGCGGGCTACCGGGCTGTAAAAAGGATCAGGATCAGGAAAAGGGATAGAGTGGTTAGGTGAAGAATACAAACAGTACCCTGCGGCAATTATTAGAAGGAGTCACGAAAAAGGAATTTGCCCCGCTTGATTTCATGGGCAAAGGGAGCCTGACGGAACGGATTATCGCCCTTTTGCTTGGAGAAAAACCGCCTTCAGGCGTTCCCGGTCGCGTGCAGGATTGGCAGCGGCTGACCGACAGTTTGCGTGATGTTGATGTGGATAATGTGCGGGTTGTGGTTTTAGGCGGCGGAACCGGCCTGTCCAATATAATCGGTGGAGACTCACGTCGACCTGAGTGGAAAGACTCGCCTTTTTCCGGCCTGAAAGAGATTTTCAGCAAGTTGCACTCCATTGTCTGCGTTACCGACGACGGCGGCTCCACCGGTGAAATGATCAAGGATATCCCGCTGATCGGCTTAGGAGATCTGCGACATGTGTTGCTTTCCTCCATTCGCAAAACAAATCTGAAAAATCAGTATCAGCTGGATGACACGGAGGCGGTGGAAGTCGCCGCCGCTCTGCACAGTCTTTTTAATCACCGTTTTTCCACGCCTCCTGATTCTGTTCAGCAATTATGGGCGACAAGCGGGGTCTCACCGGATTTGTTTCCGGCCCCTTTGGCTGATTATCTGGTTGACCTTGTCCAACGGTTGTTTGCTGACGAACGCATGGAACCAGCCCTGCGGCGGCCTCAATGTCTCGGCAATCTTCTGCTGGCAGCGGCTGTGTACGGAAAACTGCCGGCTTTCTTCCGAACTGCGGAATTGATCGCCAACCAAAAGCGCACCCAGACAGCGACTATGGAGGGAATTTCCAGTCTCGCTCAGGCGCTGGGGGCCGGAGACAAGGCCGTGCTGCCCTGCACCTCGACACCGTCTCAGTTGCAGTTGCTGTATGCTAACGGCGTGCTGGTGACCGGTGAACACAAGGCTGAAACCGCCGGACGGGGATATCCGGTTGAACGGGCTATGGTTCGGTTTTCCGATGAGCCGTTATTGCCGGAAATCACCAGCGAACTCATTGCTGATGCCGATATCATCATTATGGCACCCGGCAGTCTCTACTCTTCAATCATTCCCATTCTTCAGGTACCCGGCATCGCTGATTTGATTCGACGAAACAGCAAGGCATTGAAGTTGCTGGTCGCCAATATCTGGGTGCAAAAGGGAGAAACTGACGCGACCAGACAAGCCCCTGAGAAAAGATTTCATGTTTCAGATCTTATCCGTGCCTACGGGCATAACATTTCCGGGGGCATTCAGGGTCTGTTTTCCCATGTCCTGACCTTGGATCTCGCTGATATTCCCGGATCGGTATTGCAGAATTACGCCATTGAGGAGAAAGAACCGATCTACATAGACAGCGGGTCGGTAAGGGAGCTTGGTTTTGAGCCGGTGCAGGCCTCTATTTTTTCAAGGGAATTATTGCAACGGGATGATATTGTTCAGCATGATCCGACCTCGCTGTCTCTTGTCGTCCGGGGGATGTGGGGTCTGCGGCTGAATAATTTTCTCGCCGCACCAGAGGACGGAAAAGTGGAACCACCCGGCCTTGCATTTCCTGTCAAGATCTCCCCTGATAAAATGATACCCTGTATCCGTTATGAACGGATATGCCGAAGAGTTGAGAGCCTGACATTTAGGTATATTGGACTCGGTTCCGCTCTGCCTCGCACTATGGCATCTGCTGCCCGGAGGAATATGGTCGCTTCTGTTGTGGAGATACTCTGGCGGCACCCGGATATTCATCCTGATCATCTGCACTATCTTCAGGGGATATGTCTGGTTGAGACAAACTCTTGGAAACGATGTCAGCAATGGGATAATGTTTTTTCTTTTTATGATCCTGAAGACGGTTGTTTAAAAATTCGGCAGGATCAGACGGATTCCCGGAATCGTTTGGAGACGGCTCTGCTCATCGCTCTGGGGCAGTCCCTGTTAGGTAATTATTATCAGGAAAAGCGGATGGAGGATGTCCTGTTTCAGGAACAGCGGGTAGGCCGGATTTATTGTCTGACCGTCAGGAGAAAGCAGGATCTGTCCTGCTTCCTGTCCGCAGAAAAACTTGACACCTATCTGCGAATCAGTCGCATGTATCCGACATCACATCAGGAAAGGCTGTATACCCGCATTGTGAGCGGCGAGGAAGGATTCACTCCTCCAGGCCTTCTTTTCGGTCTGTTTTTTGCGTGGTATTTTGACAATCGTCTCGCCTCCAATATTGAGTACAAAATGTCTATTATGAAGAACGCTCCCTCTGATTTGATTCCCGAGCAGATAAAAATTATCCGTCGGCGCAAGAAGTTAATTCGTTTTTTCCGGGAAAATATTTTTCGTGACCAACTTTTGTAGAAACAGTTGTATAGTGTAAAGAAGGAAAAAATTCCGGCTGAGGTGCCAGATTATTTTGGAGGCGAGACATGCGAAAAATATTAATTATAGATGACGACGATCAGATGCGCGATCTGCTCTGTCGCGCTATGGAATATGCGGGATTTGAAGTTGAGGCGGCTGAGGACGGGCGCAAAGGACAGCGTTTTTTTGAGGAAAAAACCTGTGATCTCGTTATCACGGATTTGATTATGCCGGAACAGGAGGGGATGGAAACCATAACTTTTTTGAGGAAAAACCATCCTGAAGTAAAAATTATTGTTATTTCGGGCGGAGGACGGATCGGGCCTGAAACCTACCTTCCGGCGGCTCTGGAGCTCGGCGCGAATCGAGCCTTTGCCAAGCCTTTTGTGCTTGATGACTTGACCACCGCTGTCAAAGAGCTGCTCGGAATGACGTAAATGTGAGCCAGCAGCATGTATCTTGCCCGTTATTTCAAAAATAATTGCACATATTACCTGTTGCGGGAATCCTTTCCCGACGGAGATCTCCTCCGTCATAGGAATTTGCTTGATCTTGGCGGAGATCCTGAAAAATTCATTGTTTATTCAGTCGATTCCTCTTTTTATATTGAAAATTCAATCTTTGAACGCTTAAGACGCACGGGTGTCGATGCTGATTACGATGAGGTAGAGTCTTTGTTCCTGCCTTTTCTTGATGCGGATATCCGAGATAAGATTGCGCCTTTCGCCAAGAGGAAAACAGGCGGGAACTGGAAGCCTATGGATGAGCGAACCCGTCAGCACATCTTTGAAAATACACACCTCTTTGACAGGAGAAGAATTCATTATCTGCGCTTCGGTATGATGAATCAACGGGATCTTGATCGTTCCCCGGCCCTATTCAAGATTCTCCTCAATAAATCCCGTGATGAGTTAGAGCAGCTCATGCTTGAACAGGAGCGGCGTTTATCTCCTGACGAATATAAGAGCTATGTTTTTACAATTTTTGATCTGCGGCGTTATTTCAAGGAGGAGTTTGCCACATCAACCCCTTGGGCTTTGAACAGCGATCTACTTGACGAGTATTTTTTTGAAGAACTTTGTCACTTGGATCGAGATCGTCTTTTTTGGCGGGGCTTGGAAAGAGATGCTGACTTGCTCTCCTATATGGTCCGTTATGTGGTCATGTTTTTTGATTACTCTTTTCCTCACGCTTCGGGATGGACCGGACATGAGTATTTTCGCACATATTCCGATGCAGGACGGTGGGGATTTGCGACAAAAAAACTACGTATGCCCACGGAGGATGCCGCCTCTGTCTTTGGAATCAGCCAAGCCGAACTCGCCGCCCTGAATAAAACAGAGGTAACCAAATTGTATCGTAAAAAAGCTCAGGAGTTGCATCCTGATAAAGGCGGTGAGCATGAGCTGTTTATCGCCTTGTCCGCCGCTTATAATGAATTGCTCCGAGGAAAAACCGGCTGATATGTCAATCAGCCCTCTTGTTAAGCCCTTTTACCCATGACCTCCCGCAAATCAGATCCCGCACAGGCGGTTCAATCTCAAACGCAGCCCTCCCTTCGCGCTCTTCTCGCCCTATTGCTTCCGATGTATGTTCGTTATCGTCTGCGACTGCTGTTCGGTTTTACAGCCTTGCTCTGTGTCGATTTTCTCCAGCTAACCATTCCCAAGTATCTGAAATACTCCGTTGATATGCTGAGCAACGGAACCGCGACGGATCAGAGTCTGCTGCTCACGGGCGGCTTTTTGTTGCTCACAGCAGCGGGTATAGGCGTCCTCCGTTTTTTCTGGCGCATTTTGATCATCGGCTTTGCCAGAAAGATGGAGGCGATCCTGCGCGAGCAACTGTTCGCCCATATTCTTTCTATGGATCGCTCCTTTTTTGATCAACATACACCCGGTGATCTTATGGCCCATGCAGTCAATGATCTAACCGCTGTGGAGATGGCCTGCGGTATGGGCATGGTGGCGGCGGCTGACGCTCTGGTGATCTCGGTTGCGGCCCTGTTGTTTATGGCATATATCAACCTGCCTTTAACCCTTCTCGCCGTGCTTCCCATGCCGTTTTTGGCCTTTTCCGCTTGGATTTTGTCAGGGAAACTGCATAAGCGGTTTGATCAGGTGCAGAATCAGTTCGCCTTGATTACCGAGTTTGCCCGGAACACGATGATTTCTATCCGCTTGATCAAGGGGTACACCAGAGAGCGGCGACAGATCAAAGCGTTTGCGGCTTTGGGAGAAAAATATGTCGCTTCAAATCTCAAAGTGGCGACCTTGCAGGGGTTGCTTTTTCCTGTGGCGATTCTGGTCGGTAATATCGGGATGCTGCTGATTCTCTATTACGGCGGCAGATTGGTTATCAGAGAGGTCATAACTCTCGGTGACTTTGTCGCTTTTGTTCATTACCTCTATATGCTCATCTGGCCGATGATGGCTGTGGGCTGGGTGGCTAATCTGGCCCAACGTGGGTTCACCTCCTTGGCCAGAATTGATCGGCTACTTAAGGCGCAGTCCAGCCTTGACAACAGTATTCAGTTGTCCGGTCATCCTCTGAAGCGGTCGATGAATCATTCGGCTGCATTCCTTGCTCAATTCCGTGAACATCCTGCAATTTCCTTGCAAAGACTCAACTTTTCGTATCCCAACTCTCCGGTTCCCGCCCTAACAGCACTTGATGTGGAGGTCAGGCCGGGCATTCTCGGTATTGCGGGCAGGACAGGTTCAGGAAAATCAACCCTGTGTCGCCTGCTGACCAGGCAGTATCCCGTGACCGGGAACATGCTCTTTTTCGCGGGCCATGATGTGAACAGTCTCGCTCCCTCCTTGATCCGTGAGCAAATCAGCTATGTAAGCCAGAACCCGGTGCTTTTTTCCGGCACTGTTGCCGAAAATATCAGCCTCGCGGTTCCCGACGCTTCACAGAAGGATATTGAAACCGTCGCCGAATTGGCGGGTATGCATACGGAAATTCTCGCTATGAAGGACGGTTATCAAACTGGAATAGGAGAGCGGGGCCTGCGTCTGTCGGGAGGCCAAAAACAGCGTCTCGCCATTGCCAGGGCCTTGCTGGCTGATCGACCCATCCTGATTATTGACGATGCCCTGTCCGCCCTTGATGTGGAGACGGAGCAACAGGTTTTCGCAGGCATCAAAGCCCGTTCAGCGGGCAGGATTGTCCTAATTGTTTCCCACCGTCTGAAGCTCCTGTCCGGTGCGGATCAGGTGGTGCTCCTTGATCAGGGACGGATTGTTGACCAGGGCGGGCATGAACAGCTGTTGGCCCGGAATACCTTTTATCAGGCAATGGCTCAAAAACAGCAGGGGAGAGCGGACTGATGCATGATTTCGGTTATTTTGAAGAGGGCAATATCGGGCGGGTTTCCGATGTCCGTGTCTGGCAGCGCATCCTCGGTTATTGCCGCGCTTATATGCTCAATATCTGTGTCAGTATTCTGCTGTCCCTGCTGATCACCGTCGCCACCCTTGCCATGCCTCGCTTGATGCAGCTGGCTATTGATACCTGTATTACCGAAAGCGGACAGGAACTCGCCGCTCGACTGGCTGGCCTGACGGATCTGGCCCTGTTCTACGGGATCGCTGTGCTTGTCGTCTTTGCCGCCGGGTTTGTGCAAGTGGTGCTGCTTGAGTATATCGGCCAGTCTATTATGCATCGTCTGCGTAATGATCTGTACCGGCATCTCCTACGTCTTGATCTGGCCTTTTTTCACGCTCATCCCGCCGGTCGTCTTGTCACCAGACTGACCAATGATATTCAGAATATGCACGAGATGTTCACCTCGGTAATGGTGACTCTGTTTAACGATGTCTTGAAACTCTTAGGTATCCTTGTTGCTCTTTATTTGCTGAATGCCCGTCTCGCCGCAGTCATGGCCTTGTTTCTACCTTTCTCTTTTGTTGTGACCCTGCTTTTTTCACGGCTTGCGCGGGATCATTCCAGGAGTATCCGTAGCCAACTGGCGGTGGTTAACTCTTTTCTTCAGGAAGCCGTATCAGCGGTGACCGTGGTCCAGCTTTATGGCCAGGAATCAGCCTTCGGTAAGCGCTTTAAAGCCTTAAACCGAGAATTTATGCGGCGGGCTTTGGCCCAGATTCGTTTGTTCGGCATTTTTATGCCCCTGACGGAATTTCTTTCCTCTTTTTCCATGGCCATTATCCTCTGGTACGGAGGCGGAAAAGTGCTCCGGCAACAGTTGAGTATCGGCGAACTGGTGGCCTTTTTTTCCTATATGCGCCTCTTTTTTCAGCCCATGCGGGAGCTTTCCCAGAAATACTCCATTGTCCAGTCGGCCTTGGCCTCGGCGGAACGGGTGTTTCAGCTTCTTGACAGAGAAAGTCGGATTCATTCTCCAGCCAACCCTCTACCTGCGGACAAAATAAGAGGGGATATTTGTTTTGAACGGGTTTGTTTTACCTATCAGGGAAAGGAAAGGGGAGAGGGAGAGAAAGAGGGTAGGGCGGAAAATGAGACTGCGGATTCCGCCCCGGAACAGGAGATTCTTCATAATATTGACTTGCGGATCAAGGCCGGTGAAACAATCGCTCTGGTCGGCTCCACTGGGGCCGGTAAATCAACCCTGATCAGCCTGTTGGTTCGTTTTTATGACCCTGTCGCAGGCAGGGTTTTGCTTGACGGTCATGACCTGCGGGAGTTTGCTGTGTCGGATCTGCGTCAAAAGATCGGCTTGGTGTTGCAGGATGTGCTTATTGAACCGGATACGGTGCTGGCTAATATCAGATTAGAGACAGGTCTGGAGCAGGCCGTAGTTGAGGACATGCTCGCCCGCACCGGCATGAACGCCTTCATAGACCGTTTGCCCAAGGGAATTGACACTCGCATAGGGGAGGGCGGACTGGATCTCTCTTCCGGGGAAAAACAACTGCTCGCCTTTGCCCGAATTCTTTGTCGTGACCCTGCTGTGCTCATTTTAGATGAGGCGACCTCGTCGGTGGACACGGAAGCGGAAAATCTGCTGGAGCAGGCTGTGGAGGCAAGTTTTGCGGGCAGAACATCCATTGTCATCGCCCATCGTCTCTCCACGATCCGCCGGGCGGACCGAATTGTGGTGATGGATCAGGGCAAGGTTGCTGAGCAGGGAAGTCATGAGGAGCTGATTGCCCGGCAGGGGCTTTACGCTAATTTGATTGCCCTTGATTTACAGGCGGATAAGGAAGGCTGATTCGGTGCGAACATTGTTGATGGAAGGCAACAAAGAAAGTTACTACAATTTGGGCAGCAACCTCTTTTTTGATGA
>CBDTVG010000054.1:0-9591 GCA_965363745.1 uncultured Candidatus Electrothrix sp.
AGAACCCGCCCCAGCCGGTGCCATCTTCGCAGGAACTGGATTATATCCACAGCTTGGATTATCAGCTAGATTTGCATCCCTATCATCGGCAACACGGTACGGTTCGGGCTTTAGAGACCATCCGCTTTTCCCTGAGCACCCATCGGGGCTGCTACGGCGAATGCAACTTCTGCGCCATCGCCGTGCATCAAGGCCGCACGGTCAGTCAGCGGAGTAGGAAGTCCATTGTTGATGAGGCGAAACGCCTGACCGCCCGTCCTGACTTTAAGGGGAGGATTCACGACGTAGGCGGGCCTACCGCTAATATGTACGGGTTTGAATGCCGGAAAAAACTGAACAAAGGGTGCTGCTCGGATAAACGCTGCCTGTTCCCGAACAAATGCAAGGGCATGATTGTGGATCATGGAGAACAGCTGCGTCTGCTTGAAGAATTGCGCAATCTGAAAGGGATGAAAAAGGTGGTGGTGTCTTCCGGTATCCGCTATGACCTGATTCTGGAGGATCGCAAGAACGGACTGAAGTATCTGCGGCAAGCGGTACGGCACCATGTTTCCGGCCAGATGAAGGTGGCCCCGGAGCATTGCCAAGACAATGTGCTGGCCTGCATGGGTAAGACAGGCCGGGAAATCCTGCTTAAATTCCGGGAGCTATTCAACCGGATGACCGCTGAGGAGGGGTTGCCCCAGTTCCTCACCTACTACATTATTGCGGCTCATCCCGGTTGTCGGCAGCAGGATATGGTGGCCCTGAAGAACTTTGCCAGCAGGGAGCTGAAGGTGCTGCCGAGGCAGGTGCAGCTTTTCACGCCGACTCCTTCAACTTGGTCGACGCTTATGTACTGGACAGAGGAGAATCCTTTTACCGACAAGCCTTGTTTTGTGGAAAAGGACAGTTCGGCACGGGAACGGCAGAAGGCGGTGCTGACCGGGGCGGCAACATATAATAGGCAAAATAAACAGCACCACTTAAAGAAGAACAAGTAGCACTTACTCTACCTTTTCCGCTTGCTTAATTGAATTATACTGTATTCTTCCATATCCTTAGAAAGGATATCGTTGCCAAAATACAGGCCGCTCTGTATCCTGTCCGCAGAGAGATAAAATTAAATGTATCAGACCTACCCCGGAGACCCATGAACAAAAAAAAATTGCTCAATCCCTATGCTAACCTGACCCTAAGGCGTCAGCTTTTTATGGAAGCTCGTGCTATGGCGGAATTTGCCCTCTCTAAAGGTAAAAAAATACCACTGAAGGTTGTTCAGATAATAGAGGGGTTCGAAGATGAATTTAAAAACGAAGCGGCATTAAAGGTAGGTGAAGCTGATCCAGAAACTTCATCTTTCGATTCCACCGTTGTTGAAGCGGATGCGCCCAAAGGAGATATCGAACTCTTGGTAGCGACCCACGATATATTGGCAGACCTTTTAATACCCGCCACGCCAAAAACTATCCTGCTGCTGGATATAGAACAGGAGATGGGAGGACTACTCCGTTTTCTTGGTCCGGTGGGCTTAGTGAGAAAGATGATGCTGGTCGCTATTGTCTCCATTGCGATTTTCATAATTCTACCCAGTACGGGAGCTGTGGATCCAATTACAGGTGTTGGTTTTTTTAAAGGCGGAACCAAGATGGCCACGAGCCTGCTGTTTTATCTGTCCGCCGCAGCACTGGGAGCCTCGTTTTCCGCCCTCTATACTGCCAATACTTTTATAACTGACGGCACATTTGACCCTACGCATTCAGCTTCTTACTGGATACGATTCATGCTCGGACTGATTTCCGGACTAATTTTGTCGATATTTATCAGCGGAAATGCTGTATCGGAAAATGGCTCCCTTCTCAATCCAGAATTGACAGGCCCGCTACTGGCCTTACTCGGAGGATTTTCTGCCGAGCTCTTTTTCACCTTTCTCAATCGGATGGTTGAAACAATGAAATCGCTCTTTACGGGCAGCGCCAAGGCTATAATTGCCAACAAGGCTCAGGAAAACCAAGTTAAAATGGAGGGAATGGCTGTAGAAGGGCGTATGAAGTTGGCGGGTGACCTTCTGAAGATGCAGCAGGAACTGGGAAAAACCCCTGATCCAGATCAGGTGCTGGAACAGTTGAACCATATGATGATCGGCCTGCTGCCGGAAAAGGATGCGGCCGACACCTTCAATCATTCCTTAGAAAGTAAGGTGAGCTCCGGCACCTCATGACCGGGCCGACGGGGGCTGTTCAGTGAAAGAAGGGTTGTGGGTCAGGCCGAGGCGTGAACCCCCGACCCTGTTCTGGAATCAGTGCTGTGCGGAATCTGTTGTTTTTTGTTTAAGAACCGACATGACCGTGGACAGCTCAATGAGCACACCCAATCCCTCCTGCACTTCCGGGCGTTTGAGGGCGGAAATCATGCCGAATATTCCGGTGATTGGTTTTGTCTCAGTAAGGTCGATTTCCTTCATCTTGTCGGACACCCGCTCACCGATGTCAAGCATATGCTCAAAGTCATCAAATAGGCCACGTTTTTTGAGGCTATCTAAACGTTCAATAAGCTCATTAACGGCCTGATTGACCAAGGGGGCGGCATCCTTCTTCATATTTACGATAGAACTGAGCATCTTCATGGCTTCGGCGATATTGCCCATATTGAGGATGAACTGCTTGAGTAGCTCCTGCAGCTCCTCACCGTCAAATGCATGCAGAGCTCCCTGCATACGGACAGTTAGCTCCTGAAACATATCCTTGCTGTACGGCTCAAAGTCCCTTTTGAAATCCATGACGCTGTTTAGGGTTTTGACGGCCTCCTCAATATTCTTGCTGGATGCCAGCGACCGACCGACCATGTCCCCGACCTCTTCCAGATCCACCCGTTTGTCCAAGCCGCTCAGACGGGCCGTGGTCTCACGCACTATAGAGTGGATTAGGGGTTCCAGCTCCTGCTTCAGCTCCACATAGGGTCTGACAGCCCGTTTGGCCTCCCGCACTTCCTCGGTGAGCTCGTCGAGCCGGGCGAGAATTTTCTCTTCATTGGTCATAATGCTCTCCCTTAATCCTGAACCTTACCCGCAAGAGACATCTGGGCCTCAAGCGGTAATTCCTCACCGGTCAGCAATTTGTTCCAGTACACCCATTTGAACATCATCTTGCCCCAATGGTTTGCCTTGGAGTCGCCGAGGAGAGAAAAGGGTCCGAGGCCAGGCAGCGGGAATTTACCAGGCAGGGGCTCATATTCATAGTTGAAGTCAATGAGAGAGGCCTTGCCATAGCCGGTCTCGATGAAACAGTTAGAATGACCATCAAAATCGGGTCGAACAGGATCGCCGTTGATCTCGCGCATGAAATTTTCTACCATGATTTCTGCAGAGAAATGGGCTACCGAACCTGCCTTGGAGGTAGGAATGGTTGTGTTGTCGCCAAGGACATACATATTTTTATGCTGTTCTGCCTGCAAGGTATGGTTATTCGTTTTGACGTAGCCGACCTCATCCATAGCGACCTCGGAGTCGACCAGATAACGAGCTCCCACATTGGGTGGAATGGAAACCAGCAAATCCCACTCAATTTCGTCACCGGATGCAGAGATCAGTTTATTATTGGTGCAGTCAACCTCGGCAAGGATAAAATCTGCGGTGACCTTGATGTTCTTGTCGTTCATCATCTTGGTAAAGTAGGCAGAGGCCTTGGGCTTGGTAAAGGCACCGGTCATAGGTGTGACAAAATGGATTTCAATATCATCACGGACCCCTCGCTCGGCAAAGAACCAATCCGCGAGATAGACAAACTCCAGCGGAGCAACCGGGCATTTGTAGGGAAATTCCGCAATATTCAGCACCAGCTTACCACTTTTGAAGGTACGCAACTGTTTTTCCAGATTCACGGCCCCTTCCAGGGTGTAAAAGTCAAAAACTTTAGTCTGCCAGCCGTTCATCATGCCTGGAATTTCTTCCGGCGCAAGACCCACACCGGTACAGACGATGATTTTGTCGTATTCATATTTACCGGCTGTGGTCTCCACAGTTTGTGTCTCTGTGTCAACGCCAACAATCTCGTCAATAACAAAGTTGATACCCTTGCCGATAAACTCGCTCCGGCTACGGACAAGCTCCTCGGCCTTGTACATACCAAAGGGGATAAAAATGAGACCAGGCTGATAAAGATGTTTGTCGTCTTTATCAATAATTGTGATAGACCATTCGTCACGATCTAGCAACTTGCGCAACTTATTCGCAACCATTGTCCCTGCGCAACCCGCTCCAAGAATAACCAACTTCTTCATATTTCATCTCTACGTTGAAATTTCTGTACAGTTGACCGAAAAATCTGACCAACTCCTGTCACGAAAAATTGTAACTATCACCGGCAGCAGGTTGTATGAATCTGTAATCACAAAACTTATGTGCCTCGTGCGTCAAGTTCACGAAATCGGAACCTCATTATTGTGGTATACTACAAAGTATCCTGACGGTCAAATGATAATTCGCTGCGAGATGGTGCTGTTTTCGATAATCATCGCCTCAAACGAATATGCCTAATTTTCGGTTAACACATGGGCTCAGTCATAAATAAGGCAGGTATATCGCTCAAGCAGTTTTTCTGTTTCGGCATCCAGATCTGAAGCGACCTCGTGGATCTGGTATTCGTGGTGACAATTACAGCATCTGAGTCGAACTCGACGGCATTGCCGGTTGACTTCCAGTTTATGACCGCATTTTCTGCATTGCATAGCCGAGTGCCTCAACCGACGAGCTGTGTTCTGGTGAAAATAGATTTCAGGGGATACCCAGCCTTAGCAAGCACTTCAGCCCCACCTTCTTCACGATCCACCACAGTGACAACCAGCCCCACCTTGAATCCTTCATTTTCAACCCGTTCAATAACCTTAATCAGGGTGCCGCCTGTGGTGACCACGTCCTCGACCAGAGCGACGAAACTTCCCAGCTCCAAGTTATTTTTGCCTTCTATGAAATTGCCGGTGCCGTGCCCTTTCGCCTCTTTGCGGACGATAAAGGCAGGAATAGGGCTGTTCTCAAGATGGCTAACAATGGACACTGCCGTGACAAGCGGATCTGCGCCCAGGGTCATGCCGCCGACACTGTTGATGGCTTCTGGGGCTTCTTTGATCAGTTCAAAAAGCAGGCGACCGCACAGGTAGCCGCCTTCGGCATCAAGGGTGGTCTGTTTACCGTCAATATAAAAATCCGAGGTTTTACCTGAAGTCAGGGTGAAGCTTCCTTTTCGGTATGATTTCTCCAAAAGCAATGCCTTGAGTTTTTGCCGTTCGTCTGCGGTGTTCATATATTTTATCCTTTTGTTGTTCTTTTGGTGTTTAATATAGTGAGTACAATGTCTGATTTGTCTTTTCTGTAGATGCTGTGGCAACTTAACAGTATACCTGTCATACTGCTTATGTTAGTGCTTTTTTTCCGAAAGGTATTGAGCCGCTTCTTGGGCTGCGCCGTGGAAGGTATCCGGCAGCCTGTTTGTCGCTTTGGAAAGAGGAAACCATTCTCTGGTTCTGTCTGTTTCCCAGTCTTCTGTTTGGCTGACCACTGTTGCGAGGTAGAAAGTGAAGCGTATTGCCTTGATTGCCTTGCCGTCCACCGATAATTCAATGGGTGTCATTTTTTTTCCTATTTCAACACAATAACCGGATTCTTCCTCACATTCCCGTTTGGCTGCGGTTTTCCGTGACTCTCCTTTTTCAACGCCTCCAATCGGAAACACCCACGAGCCTTTTGTCTTGCGGGCCGTCACGAGCAGTACGAGCGGTTCTTTGCCGTTTTTGTATTTTTTTGTATATTTGTAAGCGATTACGCCAGCTTTTTCTTTCACTGATTTTTCGACCTGCTTCATGTGCTTGCTCCTTGATTTTATCCTGATGTTTCTTTAACAAATCCTGATCGCCAATTTATAGAGTCGAAGCTTCACCGCAGCACCTATGATTCTTTTAAACTGGGCTGGTGAAAAAATACAAAATACCGCCTTTGCCGATTTATGCAAAGAATTTTCCCGTTTATCCTGATGCCTTGTTTTTTCAGTGTCCTTTGCAGAGCGTATATGATATCATTTTTTTCATGTTTGTTCGATAATATCTCAATGTGAAAAATTCAATCCATCCTTCTGTTACGACGAGTTACGCGATATATTTTGCGAAACGTTACTTTGTTGCTCCAGAAGAAATATAAATATTATTAGGGGTCACCATGTGCGGAATAGTAGGTTACACCGGGGATCGTAAAGTGATCCCGGTTCTGTTGGAAGGATTACGTCGTTTAGAGTACCGGGGATATGACTCAGCTGGCCTTGTTTATCAGTATGAAAACGAACTGGTCAAGTTTCGCGCCGCTGGCAAGTTGGTGAATTTGGAAAAGGTGGTTGACGAGAACATAGGGGTAGACGCGCATACCGGCCTGGGACATACCCGTTGGGCCACCCATGGAGCACCGACTAAGGACAACGCCCATCCTCACACCGACTGCACCGGCGAACTCGTGGTGGTACATAACGGTATTATTGAAAATTACGGCCAGCTTAAACGGGAGCTTGCTGAGGAAGGTCATACCTTTTCCTCTGAAACAGACACCGAGGTGCTAGCGCATCTTGTTGAGAAATATCTTGAGGATGACCTAACGGTCGCTGTGCGTAAGGCCTTGGCGCGGGTGGAGGGTTCCTACGCTCTCGGTGTGATGTGGGCGAAAGAACCGGGAAGATTGGTGGCCGCCCGCAATCAGAGTCCTTTGGTTATGGGTGTGGATGATGATGCCTGCTATGTGGCTTCGGATATCCCGGCCCTGCTGCCTTACACCAAGAAAGTTATCTTTCTTGATGACCATGAGCTGGTTGTTCTGGAAAAGGGTTCTTATTCCATTATTGGGGTTGATGACGGGCTCAAAATTAAAAAGGAAATTAAGACGATAAATTGGAATGCGGCCATGGCAGAAAAGGCCGGTTATAAACATTTCATGCTTAAGGAAATCTATGAGCAGCCTCAGGCTATCCTCAACACGGTGAGCGGCAGGATCATCCCGGACACCGGCGAGATTGATCTGCCGGAAATCGGTCTTTCCGACGAGGAACTCGGCAAGATTGAGAGGATCGCTCTGGTGGCCTGCGGAACCTCCTGGCATGCAGCTCTGGTGGCCAAATACTGGATTGAAAAATGGGCAGGTATCCCCGTGGATGTGGATATTGCCTCGGAATTTCGCTATCGCAGGCTGTTGCTGAATAAACGGGTTCTGACCGTATCCATTTCCCAGTCCGGCGAGACCGCAGATACCTTGGCCGGTATCCGGCTGGCCGCATCGCTTAATTCTAGAGTGGTGACCATCTGTAACGTGGTCGGTTCCACCATGACCAGAGAAGCTGACGGGGTTATCTACACCCATGCCGGTCCTGAAATCGGGGTCGCTTCAACGAAAGCCTTCACCAGCCAGTTGGCAGCCTTGTTTCTGCTGACGCTGTATCTCGGACAGGTGCGCCAAACTATTGACCGAGCGAAACTGAAGGAGCTGGGTACCGCTCTGGTTGATGTCGCCGCAGTTATCAATGTCATTCTGCCCACCATGCAGACGCGGATTCGGGAGATGATTGAAGGGTATTATAATGCCAAGGATTTTCTTTTTGTCGGGCGCGGTTTAAATTTCCCTATCGCTTTGGAAGGAGCGTTAAAACTGAAAGAAATTTCCTATATTCATGCGGAAGGCTATGCCGCCGGTGAGTTGAAACACGGCCCCATCGCTTTGATTGATAAAGATATGCCGGTTATGGCCTTGGTGCCGCAGGATGCTGTCTACCAGAAGACGGTTTCCAATATTGAGGAGATCAAGGCCCGCCAAGGCAGGTTGCTGCTGATCGGTACAGAAGGAGATGAGCATCTCGCCAGCCTAACTAATGATGTCCTCTATCTCCCCAAAGTGCATGAGGAACTCAACCCGTTGCTCTATACTATACCAACTCAGCTTCTTTCTTACGAGATCGCCAACCGTCTCGGCTGTGATGTTGATCAGCCGAGAAATTTGGCCAAAAGTGTGACTGTGGAGTAAGTATTTCAGATGCGAAAAAATACTAAAACCCCTCGCCTTTTGCGTCTGTGCAGACAATATAGCGGCAAAGCTGGTAAGGCAAACTCGTGATCACTATAGGCATCGAACATCTCATCGCTGAACCGCCCTCCTCCTTTGCGGGCAAACGCCTCGCTCTGCTTTGCAATCAGGCATCTACGGATCGGCATTTCCGCCACAGCCGCGATTTGATCATCAAGGCCTTTCCCGGTCAGCTCACCTGTCTGTTTTCACCCCAGCACGGTTTTTTCAGTGAAAAGCAGGACAATATGATCGAATCCGACCATGCGACGGATGCGGTCAGCGGCCTGCCGGTTTTTTCTCTGTACGGCGAGACCCGCAAACCGACAGCCGCCATGTTTGCGGGTTTTGATATTTTGCTCATTGACTTCCAGGATGTGGGGACACGGGTATATACCTTTATCTGGACCGTGATTCATTGTCTGGAGCGGGCGGCTGCAACCGGAAAAAAAGTGGTGGTGCTGGATCGGCCCAACCCGGTGGGCGGCCAAATCGTTGAAGGCAATTTGCTTAAACCGGAGTTCCGCTCCTTTGTCGGTTTGTATGAAATTCCCATGCGGCATGGCCTGACCATGGGTGAACTGGCCCTGCTCTGCAATCGAGAAATGGGCATTCAGGCTGATCTTGAAGTAATTAAAATGCAAGGCTGGCAGCGAGCAATGTTTTTTGCTGACACTGATTTTCCCTGGGTCTTTCCCTCACCCAATATGCCCACGCCCTTGACTGCCCTTGTTTATCCAGGGCAGGTAATCTGGGAGGGAACCAATATCTCCGAGGGACGGGGCACGACCTTGCCCTTTGAGCTGATCGGTGCACCGTTTATCGACCCTGCTCAGGTGCTGGACAGGCTCTCCGGCCTTGATCTTCCGGGCTGCGTACTTAGGCCCCTTATGTTTGAGCCGACTTCAGGCAAATGGGCCGGGCAGTCCTGTTCCGGTTTTCAACTCCATGTCACTACACCACAATGTTTCCTTTCCTACCGACTCAGTCTCGCCCTATTGCAGGCTTTTTTTACGCTGTACCCGGATGAATTCGCCTATAAACAACCGCCTTATGAATATGAACACGAACTGTTGCCTATGGATCTTATTCTCGGTGATCAGGAATTGCGCAATGTCTTGGAAGAGGGAACGGATATTTTGGAAATTGAGCAATCCTGGCAGGAGGAATTGGCGGAGTTTGATGGCTTGCGTAGGTCTTTTTTTCTTTATCCGCAACTACTCAACCACTAAAGTAGCAGCTTCCCGTGACGGATCAACCACAACATATTGTATGTTTACTCACGTAAAGCAGGAACTTCAGGACAAAACAGGCTTCCTGAGCCAGCTAAAATAGGCCATTTTTGCAGATAAACCATAATATATAGTGGTTTATGGTTCGAGCAATTCTGCATCTGGTGGCTGAGTAGTTACCTTTATCCCGGTTGATCAAACCGCCAAAAAAAACAAAGGAAAGCAGAAAAAAGACAGCAAATACTCACATTGAGCGGGTTACAAGATGCAAAAAATGAGTTAAAATAACAGGTAGAC
>CBDTVG010000055.1:0-9523 GCA_965363745.1 uncultured Candidatus Electrothrix sp.
AGAGCACGATAACGACTAATGTCTTTCTTTCTCAGGTATTGCAAAAGGCTACGTCGCTGTCCAACCAGTTTTAACAAACCGCGCCTGGAATGATGATCCTTGGCATGGGTTTTGAAATGATCGGTCAAATATACGATTCGATCGGAGATCAAAGCGACCTGAACTTCCGGGGAACCGGTATCACCTTCGTGAGTGGCGAACTTCTCAATAATTTCTTTCTTTTTTACTGTACCTTGTGCCATTACGCACCTCCAAAAATGTTGTCCTTCTGCTCTCGGTAAAGCCTTGTACGTTCCCCAGCCTCACCGAAGTCTGGAATCAAATTGTCCCGTATTTCCATACCTGAGGAAAAAAATATGGGGAACAATGCACCATTCCCGCCCATTGCGGCAATGAAATGTCTTCATTTATACATCTTACTCATAAAAAATATTAAGTACATCGGATATTTAATATTTAATTTTGCTCAAGTGCCTGTTCAACCGTAAGCATACCGCCTAAGAGCAGGCTAAGCCCGTCGTGCTCATCACCGCTGAACAGATTTTCTCCAATAACAGCCTCGTCAACAGTGAAACGACCGCTCTGAGTTCGTCGCAGACCGATGAGATGCGCTCCGCAGGTCAGCTTTCTGCCGATGTCGGCAGCGAGCACCCTGATATAGGTGCCCCGAGAACAGGAGACCGTAATCGTGAGCTGTGCTACTAGGGGATCATAATCATCCAACTGTATATTGTAAATTTCAATCGGTTTGGGATCCTTTTCTATCATTATTCCTTGGCGGGCATAATGATAGAGCGGTTTTCCTTTATGTTTTGCTGCGGAATAAGGAGGCGGAGCTTGCATTTGCGGGCCGACAAAGTCTCGCAATAAGGTGGAAAGATTCTGTTTGTTCAATGCGGGCACGGGCAGGATAGCGGTAATCTTGCCCTCTGGATCCTGGGTCTCTGTTTCCTGTCCCAGTTGCAACACCGCCTGATAGGTCTTTCGTCCAGACATAAAAGCATCAATATGCCGTGTAGCCGGTCGCCCAGCACAGATAATCAAAAGACCACTGGCGAACGGATCTAACGTGCCAGCATGACCGACTTTTTTAATACCCAGCAACCAGCGTACTTTTTTCACCACAGCGAAAGATGTCAGCTTCACAGGCTTATCAACAAGGAAAACACCTGCTGACAATTCCAGCCCGTTCACTATGACAGGCACCTTGCCAGCCATTATTGTTTTTCCGCGCCCCGGATAAGAGCCCGCTCAAGAACCGGAAGCAACATCTCGCACACCTGTTCCATACTATGCCCTTGTATGCGGAAACCGGCGGCATTGCGGTGACCGCCTCCGGAAAATTCGGCTGCTGCTTCTGCCACATCGCAGTCTCCCTTGGCGCGCAGGCTGACCGAAACCTGACCCGTCCCCTGTTCTCCTTCTTTCAAGAAAACAGCGACTCGAACATCACGTACGGATCGGGGAAAATTAATTAGTCCTTCGCAATCTTCATAGGATGTTCCGGTGACTTGCAACATTTTTTGGGAAACTTGAATAACGGCGATTTGATTGTCAACATAGGTTTTCAAAGTGGAAATCACCAACTGCATCAACTGAAGGCTGCCGAACGAAGCGTTGTCGTAGAGATTCTGGCAGATATAGGCGGGCTTGACACCGAGGTCAATCAATTGGCCAGCCACTTTGAAAGTATGACCGGAGGTTGAATCATACTGAAAGGAGCCGGTGTCCGTGACAATGGCGGTATAAAGGCATTCGGCGGCTTCTTTGGAAATTTTGTCCGCAACACCCAGTTCTGCGACCAAATCATAGATCATCTCGCCAGTGGAGGAACGATGCGGTTCGATCCATTGCAAATCTCCGAAACCCTTGTTCCCTTGATGATGATCAATCACTAGAAATGGTTTAATTGCTCTCAGCGCATCGCCATGTTCGCCAAGTCTGGTCAAATCACCGCAGTCAAGCGATATGCCCATGATATCGTCGCCGCATTCAGCGACAAATGCTTGAATTTTCTTAAAATCGGTTTCGATAGTGACACAAGGGCTGAGGAAGCTGTACAAATCAGCGATCGGTTTTTCAAGATAGCAGATAATCCGTCTGCCTGTCATGCGGAGGATGTCAGCGAAGCCGAACATCGAGCCCAAGGCATCTCCGTCCGGTCTAACATGGGTGGCGAGAACGATATTTTGAACGCCCTCAATAGCCTGTCGGGCTGCTGTTTTACTCACTTGACTCTGTTTTTTTTCTTTCCTGATTAATTTGAGCGAAAATCTGATCAAGCCGCTCAATCTTTTCGTACTGCTTATCGAAATAAAAGATTAGCTCAGGAGTATAACGCAAATTCATCGTTTTGGCGATATGTGAACGAAAAAATCCGCTCGCTTTTTCTAAGTCCTTACCTACAGCGGAAGGACTCCCCCCTTCAGGAACCAAAAAATAAATTTTGGCACGCTTCAGGTCGGGAGCCAGCTGAACTTTCGAGATGTTCACTCCGAATAACTTGGAATCACAAACTTTCTGTTGCAATAGGATAGACAGTTCCTGATGAACAGCCTCAGCCACCCGCTCAGGGCGGGAACTCTTTGGCCGCCCAAGTCCGGGCAGGTTAAAATCAAATTCCATTTTTTTCTCTATCAGAGTAAAAACGCATATTTTCTACAGCTTCGCCTCAATTTCATCCATAATAAAGGCTTCAAGGGTGTCAGCGACTTTAATATCGTTATAATTTTCCACACCGATACCGCACTCATAACCGTTGGCCACCTCTTTCACATCATCCTTAAAACGTCTGAGCGAACTGATCGTGCCTGTGAAGATCACCACGGAATCCCGGAGAACCCGGATACCGGCATTTCTTTCAATCTTACCGTCAATAACCGCAGAACCGGCAATCGTGCCGATTTTCGGAACAGAAAAGATGTCACGCACCTCGGCTGTGCCGATAACCCGCTCCTCAAATTCAGGATCCAACATGCCGACCATAGCCTTTTCAATATCCTCCAAGGCATGATAAATAACATCATAGGTGCGGATATCCACCTGTTCCTGTTCGGCGAGTTCCTTTACTTTGACAGCGGGACGGATATTGAAACCGATAATAATCGCATCAGAGGCGGAGGCGAGATGAATATCATTTTCCGTGACCGCACCGGTTCCCTCATGCAAAACCCGCACTCGGATAACATCGGTGGACAACTTTTCCGTCGCCTGCCCGAACGCCTGCAAGGTTCCCTGCACATCAGAACGAAGTATGACCCGAAGTTCCTTCATTTCCTGTTCAGCCATCTTCTCGAACAGGTTTTCAAGAGACACCTTGGAGGCTGAAGCCAGTTCGGATTCACGAACCTTCAGCTGGCGGGCCCCGGAAACGGATTTCGCCATTTTTTCATCCGTGACCACAACAAATTCGTCACCCGCCTGGGGTACCCCTGACAGGCCCTGTACTTCAACCGGCAGAGACGGCCCGGCTTCAGTGATCTGTTCATTACGATCATTAATCAGGGAGCGCACTTTACCGCTGAACCTACCCGCGACAAAATAATCTCCGGCCCGCAAGGTGCCTTCCTGAATCAGTACCGTAGCGACCGGGCCTCGTCCTTTGTGGAGTTGGGCTTCGATAATCGTTCCCTTGGCTTTTCTGTCAGGATCAGCGGACAATTCGAGAATTTCGGCCTGTAACTGAATATTTTCCAACAGTTCTTTTATGCCGATTCCCTGTTTGGCCGAGGTTTCACAAAAAATAGTGTTTCCTCCCCACGCCTCTGGAATAAGGCTAAAATCACCTAATTCCCGGATAACTCTGGCCGGATCCGCATTATCCTTATCAATCTTGTTGATCGCCACCACAATGGGCACCTCGGCGGCCTGAGCATGGGCGATGGCCTCCTTGGTTTGGTTCATGACCCCGTCGTCCGCCGCAACAACTAACACCACAATGTCAGTGACTTTGGCTCCACGGGAACGCATTTCAGTAAAGGCGGCATGGCCGGGTGTGTCAACAAAGGTGATGTCACCGGATGGAGCTTTAACATGGTAGGCTCCGATATGCTGAGTGATACCTCCAGCCTCTCCTTCCGCTACATCGGTTCTGCGGATGGCATCCAAAATAGAGGTTTTACCATGGTCGACATGCCCCATAACAGTAACTACTGGAAACCTTGGTTGTTTTTTTCCACCCTGTTCCTCTTCCTGCAACGCCTCAATGCCGAGTTCTTCCGTCATGGCCTGCTCAACTTCGTAACCGAAATCAGCCGCCACCAAGGTCGCCGTGTCCAGATCAAGCGATTGATTCAGTGTCGCCATGACACCAAGCGCCATAAGTTTGGCAATGACCTCATTGGCCTTGATTCCCATCCGTTTGGCGAGATCTCCAACACTGATGGTGTCAAAAATTTTAATGCGCCTTTTGATCGCCTTGCTCTCAGTTACCTGAGTTGAGGCCTGCTGATTTTTACGACGTTTATCTTTTTTTCGTCGCCCTCCCTTACGCATCTGGGTGAATTCCCGGCCACTACTGTCACCGCCACGAGAAAAACTGACCCGCTGCCGACCTTTTCTAGCCGCTTTACCCGGTTTTTTCGCACGATTTTCCTCTTTCGTGTCCACCGTTACGACCCGTTTGCTTTTCTTTTTGTCCTTTCCTTTACTGGCAGCGGCTTGAGCAGGAGTTTGAGCAGGAGATTTCGCTCCGTTCGCTGTGCTTTTGCCGGGGCCGGTATTTTTTGAACGGGTGTTGCGCCGTGGACCCGGTTTATTTGTATCCGCAGCGGTCAGTTCAACCCGACCGACAATCCTAGCGAGTCCCTTGGCGCGTTTCACTTCCGGTTGCGCGGAATTTTTAATAATCTTTTTTCCTTTTTTTGGGGCTGCGGCATCAGTTTCAGCAGTTTTTTCCGTTGCGTTTTCTGTTGTGTCGCCTGTTTTCTGTGCGATATTTTTTTCAGCGGTACCCCCTGTTGAGGCTTTCTCCGCTGCTTCCTGATCAGAAGCCGCTTTCACGGACGTGGTTATTTCGGCATCCGCCTCAACTTGCGCTTCTTCCTCTTTTTTGGCGATTTCATCCTTCAGAGCCTTGGAGCGACGCCGAACCACTGTAGCTGTTTTTTTACTGGTCACTGTAGTTTGTTTTTTCATACCTATCGGCTTTTCTGTAATTTCGGCTGTTGCCTTGCCCAGCACTTTACGACGAATATCAGCCGCCATGTCGTCGTCAACCGTAGAACTGAGGCCTTTGATAGGATATCCCATCGCTATCAATTTATCTGCCAGCTCTTTGCTCTTGAGACCAGCCTCTTTTGCCAGTTCATAAATGCGGACTCTACTCATCAAATACTCCCGTAACCTTTTCTTGCCGTAACGCGCTAACTTTATTTATATGCCAGTTAAACATGAAGACGAAACGCTCGCCTCAGCATTTTTTTCTTTTTTGTCAGCCGATTTCTGCATTGTTCATTTCCGCAACTGTACACACCCCGTCCCGGCAACACCGTACGAAGATCTTCCTTTAAAATACCTTCGCACCACACTAAACGAATCAGCTTGGTTTTCGCAACTCTTCGCCCGCATCCTTTACAGGTGCGGAACGGAACATAGCCTCTCTTCATTATGAATTTTCCAAATCATACGGATCTTTCGGCGCACTGTTTCCATCCTCCGTATCCATAGGCTCCAAAGTAGGCTCCTCCGAAGCGACCGGCGGTTCCTGAACACCTTGCGACAGGGTGTTGCCGTCAATTTCATCCGAGTCGATGTTGTCCGGCTGCTTGGAGAAAAGGTCTTCCACCGTATTTATTTTTCGAGGCGGTGGGGAATCTTCTGTAATGAAATTGCCTAGTTGCTCGACCCCTTCGTCCTCATCTGTATCGCTCTTTTTTTGCGATTTAAAGAAACGTTCTGCTTCCTCCATAATTCCGGATTCCGGCACCGGAATATCAAGAGCCTGCAATTTCAGCACAGCCGCCTGATCTTCTCCGACGGCGACAAGGCGCATAATATCGTCCAAGTCGGCAAGTGCGAATTCCTTGGCCGAAGTGATCCCAGCATCCGTTAATTTATCCGCCTTAGTCTCATCCACACCGTTAATCGCCAACAGACTTTTATAACTGGGCGTGCCAAGATTCTCATAACGCCGTTCGCTCTTTACATCAATCCGCCAATTGAGTAGGCGGGAGGCCAGCCGAACGTTCTGGCCCTGGCGCCCGATAGCCAAGGACAGTTGATCATCAGGCACAATGACCAGCAAAGAATGCTGGTCTTCGTCGACAATCACCATGCTCACCTCAGCCGGAGCCAAGGCGTTGTAGACATATTTCGCTGGCTCAGGACTCCAAGGAACAATATCAATCCGTTCTCCCTGTAGCTCCTGAACAACATTCTGCACCCGCGCCCCTTTCATGCCTACACACGCTCCGACAGGATCTACATCCGATTCCGTGGAGGTTACCGCAATTTTCGCTCGGAATCCAGGTTCACGGGCCGCACCCATAATCTTCACTATTTGTTCGGCTATCTCAGGAACTTCGACTTCAAACAGCTGGATCAGGAATTCATTGCAGGTTCGGCTTAGAATGAGTTGAGAATCACGGGATTCGTGCCGCACTTCCTGCAAATAAGCACGAATTCGATCACCCTGTTTAAAAGAGCGTTTTGGAATCTGACCTTCTCTGGGCAGAACCGCATCTGTGCGGCCCAGATTGATGATCATATTGCCCCGTTCAAAACGCTGAACAATGCCGTTGACAATTGAACCTTCCCGATCACGAAACATCTCAAAAACGACTTCACGTTCAGCGTCGCGGAGACGATGGATAATAACCTGTTTCGCAGATTGAGCGGCGATGCGCCCTAAATCTGATATATTATCCATCTTTTCGCCAAGATCATCTTCAAGCTCAATAGCCGGGTCAAGTAGTTTGGCTTCGTCGATGTGGATTTCCGTATCTTCATCCCAGACATCATCAACCACTGTGCGATACTGAAAAACCTCTATCTCGCCCAGTTCCTCGTTGAACTGCACCTCAATATCCCGACGTCCGCCGTATTTTTTTCTGACTGCGGATCGAACCGCCTCCTCAATGGCATCCACCATTAATGAGCGATCAATGCCCTTGTCTCGGCAAATCTGATCAAGTATACGTTTTAAATTTTCTCCACCCGGCATTATTTCTCTCCACCTCCGACTGTCGCAATGGCCACAGTCAGGGATCAATATTCACTGCTATATTACAGGCTCAAACGAGCTCTCGCAACTGCGTCCAAGTCAATGACCATTTGTTCTCCGTCAGCGTCGTCCACAGCAAGCGTGATATTTTGTTTATCCTCATCCACTTTTGTCAACATTCCGAAAAAGACACGCTGACCGTTAATGGGTTCTTTAACTTTAATCCTGGCCTTTCGCCCGGAAAAACGAATGAAATCCTCTAATCGCTTTAAAGGTCGTTCAAGTCCGGGCGATGAAACTTCAAGTGTATACGCATGCGGTATAATATCTTCCACCTCAAGATAGGAACTGACCTGCCTACTAACTGTGGCGCAGTCAGCAAGATTCACGCCTTCCTCCTGATCAACGAACAGGCGTAAAATCCAGCCAGCTTCTCGCTTGAATTCGACTTCCACCAACTCCAGTCCCATCTCATCAAGAACAGGCCGGGCGAAATTTTCCACCGCCCTGATTATTCGGTCAGTCCCCACAAGCCGCCTTCCTTTGTTAACATGAACATTTTTTCGTAAAAACAATAAAAAAAAAAGCGGGCAGAGCCCACTTCTAAAAACACCAAAACAAATTGATGGATGGTTACTGCTGGTGCGGACTAAAACAACAGAGCCACATGTGTGAACCGTCAAAAAAACAACGGTTGGAGCGGGTAACGGGGTTCGAACCCGTGACCTCAAGCTTGGGAAGCTTGCGCTCTGCCAACTGAGCTACACCCGCCCGCAATCTCCCGTCTGCTCCGAATGCCTTGTCAATTAACAGACATTGCGCAACAAACATGAACGCATCAAGAATAGATTATATAGCCAATAATTGTTTTTTTGTCAAGTGGCAAGCGAAAACATGCTGAAGAGCGTCACGCGACGGCGAAAGATACATTTACTATTTTTCAGAAAAGGGATTCGCATCTTTATGCAATTTTTTTAGAATAAATAAGGCCGCCTGCAACTGATTATCCCCTTTCAGTTTTTCGGCTGTTTTAGAGAACAGCCCATTGTTCCTTTTTGAATTTTTTTCTCTCTCTCTTGATGTATTTCGGCTTTTTGGGGTTCTGTTTGCAAAATGACGCGGCAAATCCGCCTCTCGGAGCTGACTGTTGTTTTTACCATTATTGTCATCAGGTTGTGTATTCCCCAAGGGGATGACAATGTCAGGGGTTATTCCTTTCGCTTGAATGGATTTACCACTCGGAGTGTAATAACGGGCAGTGGTCAGGCGCACGCCCGCTCCGTTGGGAAGCGGCACCACAGTCTGCACCGAACCTTTGCCGAAAGTCCGGGTGCCTAGGATTACCGCTCGCTCGTGATCCTGCAGAGCTCCGGCGACAATTTCAGAAGCACTGGCTGAACCGCCGTTAACCAGCACCACGAGAGGAAACGTATAGTTGTTGGATCCTTGATGAGCTTCAAAGAGCATGTCATTTTTTCTTTCACGCCCTTTTGTGGAAACAATAACCCCTTTGTCCACAAAAACATCCGCAATTTTTACCGCCTGATCAAGCAGACCGCCGGGATTATTACGCAGATCGAGGATCACTCCCTTGATTGGTTGTTTTTTCATGGCCCCCCTCAGTACCTTCTTGAAGTCACGGATGGTCGTGGCCTGGAAATTAGTGATTTGTATATAATGCAGTCCCGGTTCAAGCTTCAGTGCCACAACGGAATGATGGGGAATAATATCACGAATAAGCCTAATTTTCAGCGGTTCTTGTAACCCTTTGCGCCAAATGGAAATGCTCACCATTTCTCCACGATTGCCTCGTAACAGCTTCACCGCCTCATCCAGCGTCATGTCCTTTGTAGTTCTTTGATTAATTTTGACGAGATGGTCACCTACTTTAACACCATGCTTAAAAGCGGGAGTGCCAGCGATAGGGGATACGACGATTAACATTCCGTCACGGATCGTCATTTCAATACCTATACCACTAAAACTGCCTCTGGTGTTTTCCTGCAATTCCTTAAAATCCTTCGGGGACATATAGGAGGAGTGCGGATCCAAAGAGTTGAGCATACCATTTACAGCTCCGATAAGGACATCACCGGTCTTTATTTCATCAACATAATGTTTCTGGAGCAGATCAAGAACATTGGCGAAGGTTTCAAGATATTGATAGGTTTCTTTTTCTTGCTGTCCTTTCCGAGCTTCGGCGAAGATAGAGGTGCTTGTGAGCGTGGTAAGCAAAAGAAAACAGCCCCATATATATTTTTTTTTCATGAAGCGTCCAGAATAAAGTTTCTCTATGTTTCATTTTTTGTAACTACTCAGCCACCGGATGCGGACTCTGTTGAGACCGGAACCACCACATAT
>CBDTVG010000056.1:0-9470 GCA_965363745.1 uncultured Candidatus Electrothrix sp.
GGGAGGGGCAGTTGCACCACATCATAGCCGTCATCCATCATCCGTTCCACCTGGATGCCGGTCTCGCTGACCTCACGGGTTTTCTGGACACAGGTAACATAGGGAATATTCAATTGAGCGGCCAAGCCCGGCCCGACCTGCGCCGTGTCACCGTCAATGGCCTGCTTGCCGCAGAGGATCAAATCAGCATTTCCGATGGTTTCAACAGCCTTGGCAAGGGTGTAAGATGTTGCCCAAGTATCAGCCCCGGCAAAGGCCCGGTCGGAAACCAGCACCCCTTCATCCGCACCGCAGGCGATGGCCTCACGCAGAACCTCTTCCGCTTGGGGCGGCCCCATGGAGAGCACCGTTACCTTGCCGCCAAGTTGCTCCTTGAAGCAGACCGCCTCTTCCAGCGCATGGCGATCAAAGGGATTCATGATGGATTCCACCCCTTCTCTGGCCAAGGTGTTGGTCTTGGGATCTAGCCGGACATCCTTGGCATCAGGAACCTGTTTGATACAAACGATTATGTCCATTATGCGTACTCTTTGTTGAGTTCTTGACCAATGACATTGCGCTGAATCTGATTGGTGCCCTCGTAGATCTGGAGGATCTTGGCATCACGCATCATTTTTTCCACTGGATATTCTTTCATGTAGCCATAGCCGCCCATGACCTGCACCGCATCCGTGGTCACCTTCATGGCCATATCTGTGGCGAAGACCTTGCACATGGAGGAAACCTTGCTCATATCCTTGGGATGGGCATCAATATGGCGAGCCGCTCCGTAAACCAGCCCTCTGGCCGCTTCAACTTGGATGGCCATATCAGCCAGCATGTGTTGCACCGCCTGAAAACTGATGATCGGCTTGTTGAACTGAACTCGCTGTTTGGCATAGGTCGCCGATTCATCCAGAGCCGCCTGACCGAGCCCCACTCCAAGGGAGGCGATACCGGGCCGGGAAACATCCAAGGTTTTCATAACCGTAATAAAGCCGGTGCCTTTTCTGCCAATCAGCCGATCTTTGGGAATGCGGCAGTCCTTCATGATTAGTTCACGGGTGGCTGAAGAGCGAATGCCCATCTTATCTTCCTTTTTACCGTAGGAAAAACCGGGATCTCCGTCTTCAACTACAAAAAGGGATGCACCCCGAATGCCCTTCTCTGGATTGGTCAGGGCTATGATGCTGTAAATTTCCGCTTCACCGCCATTGGTGATCCATTGCTTGGTGCCGTTGAGCACCCATTCGTCACCGTCAAGCACTGCTGTGGTCTTGATCCCGGCGGCATCGGAACCTGCGCCAGCCTCGGTGAGACCGAAGGCGGCCCAACGTGAACCGTCAGCGACAGCGGGCAAATATTTCTGTTTCATTTCTTCGCTGCCAGCGATAAGCACCGGAAAGATCCCCAGAGCGTTTGCGGCGAAACTGGTGGCCACGCCTACGCAACCACGGGCCAGCTCTTCCAGAGCTATGGCTATTTCAAAACAACCGCCGCCGATGCCGCCGTATTCTTCCGGGACAAAAATGGAAAACAGATCCGCCTTGGCGATGTCTTTCAGGAGTTCACCTGCAAATTCATTTTTTTCATCAAGCTCCGCCCGCTTGGGAATAATTTTTTCCTCCGTAAGTTCACGGGCGGTATCTTTGATCATCTGTTGTTCTTCCGTCAGAAAATAATCCACACTTGTCTCCTTTCTCCTTTTTCTACCAGTGCATGAGCATGGAACCCCATGTGAAACCGCCGCCGAACGAACAAAAAAGAACAGTATCTCCCTCTCGCAGGCGATTCTGACGATTCGCCTCGTCAAGCGCTATCGGGATGCTGGCGGCGGAAGTATTACCATATTTATCAACGTTTATGAACACTTTTTTCTGATCAGCTCCAAGGCGTTCCGTCAACTTACCAAGAATTCTTACGTTTGCCTGATGTGGAATGATCAAGGAAATATCATCTATTGAAACCTGTTGGCGATCAAGTAGCTCAACAACCGCATTTTCCATAGCTCGAACAGCATATTTGAACACATCCCGCCCGGTCATCTGTAAAAAACAGCCGGTGCGCTCCTTGTTCAGCAGAGCCGGATTACGACTGGCCGGACTGTCCATGTATAATAATTTCCAGAGGCTGCCGTCAGAAAAGAGGTTGCAGTCCACAATTCCCCGCTCTTCTGAACCTGTGAGCACACAAGCTCCGGCCCCGTCTCCGAAGAGAATACAGGTGTTTCTATCTTCCCAATTCACCCTTGCGGACAAAGTCTCTGAGCCGATCAGTAATACCTTCATGTTCGGTCTGCTGGCGATGTATTTATCCGCCATATCAAGCCCGTAGAGAAAGCCGGAACAAGCCGCATTCAGATCAAAGGCAAAGGCCTTTTTCGCCCCGATCTCAGCCTGGACAAAGCAGGCGCAGGAGGGCATCATCATGTGCGGGGTCAGCGTGGCGACAATAACCAGATCAATTTCTTCGGCACTGATTCCGGCCGCGATGAGAGCTCTTTCAGCGGCACGGGATGCCAGTTGGTAATTTTGTTCATCCTTACCGGCAATATGTCGGGTTCGGATTCCGGTTCGACTAGTTATCCACTCGTCCGAAGTGTCCACCATCCGTTCAAGCTCATCATTAGTCAAAACCCGATCAGGCAGGCAGGAACCGGTTCCAAGAACAACAGCACGGTGCATAATTTACCTCGAAACAGTGTGCTGCCGCAGAGACTGAATAATAGAGTCGTTCACTCTGCTTTCAACCATTCTGGCGGCCTCACCAATAGCATTACAGATAGCGACGGAGGAGGATGCGCCGTGACAGATGATGCCGACTCCGTTAATACCTAACAGCGGAGCACCGCCATATTCAGCATAATCCACCCGTTTACGGAAGGCGGCAAAGGCCTTTCGGATGAACATATATCCTATTTTCGCCCGAATAGATTTCATAATTTCGTCCTTGAGCATCTGCATGGCCGCCTCGGCCAATCCTTCACTGATCTTTAAAGAAATATTACCGACAAAGCCGTCGCAGACAACAAGGTCAAGGTCTCCACCGTAGACATCACGACCTTCCACATTGCCGACAAAATTAAGGGTGCTGTTGCTGAGCAGTTCGTGGGTTTCTTTGACCAAGCTATTTCCTTTGCCCGGCTCCGATCCGATACTGAGCAGACCAATGCGTGGTTGCTTCCGATTCAGAAGCAGACCGCAACAGGATGATCCCATAATAGCGAATTGAAGGAGATGTTGGGGACGGCAGTCCACATTCGCACCGATATCCATCAGCATAACCGGTGCTTTTTGGGTGGGAAACAGTCCGGCGATACCTGGTCGGGAAACGCCCGGCAGGCGACCGAGTTTACGGATAGCAGCGGCCATGGTCGCACCGGAATGACCGGCTGACACCATGGCATTTGCTTGACCATTTTTGACAAGGTCAAAACCTCGCATAATGGTTGAATCTTTTTTTTTGCGTATCGCGTCCACAGGAGATTCATCCATAGACACGGTTTGCGGGGCATGCTCAATAAACAGGCGATCTGTGCGGTTGCCAGAACCGACACGCTGATTGACCTGTTCTGCAAGCAACTTTTCAGGGCCGAGCAGGATTACCGCAAGTTGAGGATTCTTGCTGATCGCCTGCAACGCACCGTCAATCAGAAGTTCAGAACCCTGATCCCCGCCCATGGCATCAAGGGCTATTTTCACAGGTCAGCCTAATCTAGGTCGTCTCCGAATTGATAGAAGGATTTCCCCTTATAGCTTCCGCAACCGGCGCATAACTGATGGGGCATCTTGGGCTCACCGCATTCGGAACAGCGGCCTACGCTGGGGCCGGTCAAAAAATCATGTGATCTGCGTTTACGGGTGCGGGAATGCGAATGTCGTCTTTTAGGTAATGCCATGGTTTTTCTCCTGATTATAAATAATCTTGTCGATAAAAATTTAAATTTTTAAAACTTGTGGGTAAGTATATTGCTATAATTTGTGCCGCATATCAGTCCCGCTTCAGTAAGGCCAGTACAGCGAAAGGAGAATTTTTCGGCTCCTTTGCGCAATCGCATTGGCCGCTGTTCAGGTTGACACCGCATTCTGAACATAATCCCTTGCAGTCGCCGGAACAAATTTTTCTAAAAGGCAGACTCAAATATAATTGTTGCCGAAGAATATCCGAAAAATCAATCACCGGCTCTTTGAGTTGGACAATGTCGATGTCCGCCTTGGTGCATTTTACTTCTTTAACACGCCAGCTCTCTTCATTTGGCACTGTCAAGACAAAATGAAAATCAACTTTTACGTCGAAATTATAGTCAGCAAGACAGCGGTCACATGCAAGCGACACCCCGGTATGCAAAAATCCCCGCAACTCAACCCGGCTATCGCCTTTACGATTGAGCTCAAGTTCAGCCTGTACCGGAGCCTTTCTCAACAGGCCAGTCTCGGCGAACCAAGCGTCGTCAGTAATATTGTAGCGGTTGCCTGATTTGCAAATATCTGTAAATAGAACCTTCATTTTTATGCCCGGCCAGCTAATTATACAATGCACTGCTTCCGCAAGAATAGCAAACATACACAAAAAAACCAATCCATGACAAGAAAAAAAGAACAGAATCGCAGCAGGGAGTGAAAAAAGAAAGAATAACCTTGGTGCGAATGAAGGTTTGAGGTCGGTTTTATTGTACGATTTGATATCTTCACTTTTTGTATCTATTTTTTATGTTTGATTGATTTATCTGATACAGGTATCATTTGCGAGGGTTGCGCATCAAGGATAAAGAATTTTTTACAGGGGCAGTAATGGCTACAGGTCGTGATGTACATTCGGTGGCACCGCAAATCGTGAAGGAATTCCTGAGCGACATCATGCCGTTTAACGAGCTGGATGATGAAAGCATCAATAAAGTCGCCCGGCATATAAAGGTCGATTTCTTCCCGCAAGGAACCCGGCTGCTCCATGCTCATGAAACGGAGATCAATTATCTCTACCTTATTCAGCAAGGGGGCGTAAAAACCTTCATTGTTGATGATGAGGGCGAGGTCACTCTCAAGGATTACCGAGGAGAAGGGGCTTATATAGGTGCCCTAGGGATTATTCGCGGCACCAAAGCCAATCTTAATGTTGAAACGGTGGAAGACACCTTCTGCTTTCTCCTGCCCAAGGCGATTTTCCTTGACCTGATTAATAATCAGCCCGGTTTTTCTCAATTTTACCTGAAAAGTTTTTCTGAAAAGGTTGTGGCTACCGCCTATACCGAATTACGCAGGCATAAAATGACCCGTCGCGGTGACGAAAACCTGTATCTGTTTTCCATGCAGGTCGGTGATATTGTCAAGCAGGCCCCCCGTAAAATTTGCTCTAACAGCACTGTGCAGCAGGCGGCGAAAAACATGGCTGATTTTCGGATAGCGTCCCTGCTTATCCATCAGCCCGGTGACGAAGAAAATATCGTCGGGATTGTTACGGATCGAGATCTGCGCAACAAAGTTCTCGCTCCCGGACTAGATTATAATAAGCCTGTTCATCAAATTATGTCTTCACCTGTGGCGACGGTTCTGTCACAGGCGATTTGTTTTGACGCTCTGATCAAAATGATGTCCAGTTCCATTCATCATCTTGCCGTGGAACGGCGCGGGAAAATTATCGGTGTCATCACTTCGCATGATATCACCCTGATCCAGGGTAATTCTCCCTACTCCTTGTTTAAAGAGATAGGTAAGCAAAGAAAAATAAGAGGGCTCTATCCTCTTTCCAAAAAAATTCCAGAAATGATCCGCAACCTGATTAAGGAAGGGGCCAAGGCTGGTAATATTTCCCGTATGATTTCAATCCTCAATGATCATATTTTGGAACGCCTACTTTCCCTGCTGGAAGAGGAAATGGGGCCGCCTCCCCTGCCCTACTGTTGGTTGCTTATGGGCTCCGAAGGCCGGCGGGAGCAAACCTTTAAGACAGATCAGGATAATGCTATTATTTATGAAGATCCGGCAAACGAGCAACAGCGTCAGGCCGCTGGAAAATATTTTGCTCTCTTCGCACGCAAGGCGATTGATCATCTTGTGGAATGCGGCTACCCGCTTTGTCCCGGAGAAATCATGGCAATCAACCCCAAATGGTGTCAGCCGATTTCGGTCTGGAAAGGGTATTTTGAAGCTTGGATAGGCTCTCCAGATCCGCAGAAGTTATTGCACGCCAGCATATTTTTTGATTTCCGGGCCGGATACGGCAAGGCAATACTTGCTGATGCATTACGCCAGCACCTGAACACGCTTACTGAGAGGCAGGAGCTGTATCTTTTGCATCTTGCCAATCAATGCCTGTCTGGCAGGGCTCCGCTTTCTTTCTTCAAAAATTTTATTGTGGAAAAAGACGGTGAACACAAAAATAAAATGGACATAAAGCGTCAGGGGATAGTGTCCTTTGTTAATTTTGCCAGAGTCCTCGCTTTGAAGCATGGAATCAGAGAAACCAACACGCTGACCCGGTTGCATGTGCTTGTCACCGAGCATCTTATTCATGAAGAGTTATGGGCCAAGGCGGTTGATGCCTATGAAATGCAGATGCAGCTCCGGCTTATTCATCAGTTGCATCAACTTGAAGCGGATATTCAACCGGATAACCATATCTCCCCGGGTGAACTGTCTGAGTTGGAAAAACGGATGCTCCGGGATGCCTTTGAGGTTATTGATCGGTTGCATAGTGTCTTAAGAAGAATGTTTCCGACATCCTGATCCATGTTTAATTTATTTAGCTTTTTCTGGCGAATATTTTCGTTGCCTGCTCCCCATCCCGTCCTGTTAAAGAACAGAGAACGATTTGTCGATTTTGATCAGGGCGGCCCTTTACATAAATATAATTTTGTGGTCTGCGATACGGAACTGACCGGTCTCAACAAGCGCAAAGACGAAATTATTTCTATTGGAGCCGTCCGCATTGTCAATCTTCAGATTGAGCTCTCTCAGACATTTCATCGCTATATTCAACCTGCTGACATCAACCCCAATAAGGCGACCCTGATTCACCGAATTACTCCAGAGCAACTGAAAAAGGCGGAAACAGCGGAAGAGGTTCTGCCGGAATTTATTGCATTCTGCGGCGACGGACTGATAGTCGGACATTTTATCGGCTTGGATATGCACTTTCTCAATAAAACAGCCCGCAAAGTTCTGGGTGGGACATTTTCCAATCCCTGTGTTGATACCATGCGACTCGCCCGTGCTTATAAGGAGGCTGGCAATACCGATTTTTACGGGCATAATGATCAGTCTTCTTCTTATAATCTTGACGCACTGACGGAGGAATTCGGCCTGCCGGTCTTTAAACCCCATGATGCTCTTGAAGATGCGCTCCAAACAGCATATCTCTTTTTATACCTGCTGAAAAAATTTAAGCATGGGGGGATTAACAGCCTGAAGGGATTATACCGTGCCGGTCGGATTCACAACTGATCCTCCCATTCGCCTGTTACCCGCTCTTGCCAAACATATGAAAATAATCAATTTTTTCTGCTGATAATTATCTTTGCGAAATTATGTTTTTCCGTTTATTATGGGAGACTGTGCCAAAAGAGGAAGGCGAGTTGAATGGAAAAATAATCCTACGATGTGGTTTTTTCTTACAGTCAGGAGTCCGGCGTGAAAGAAAACAAAAGGCAATGCGGGAATAATCCCATTGCAAGCAATGTGGCTTGCCCATAAAAATTGGTTAACATCTTAACATAAGGAGGTTGTATGAGCAGTGATTCGCAAGAATACTGGAAGGCGAATATCCGGTTGGTGCTCGGATGTCTCGTTGTCTGGTTTATCGTGTCCTACGGTTGCGGGATACTTTTTGCCCCGGTATTAAACAGTATTAAAATATTGGGTGGATATCCGCTTGGGTTTTGGTTTGCCCAACAGGGGTCAATTTATAGCTTTGTCATACTCGTCTTCTTTTATGCGTGGCGTATGAATCAGCTTGACCGTAAATTTGGCGTTCAGGAAGATTAGAGGAGAGAATTGATGAGCTTACAATTACTGACATATCTTGTGGTGGGAGCGACCTTTGCTCTTTATATTTTCATTGCGATCAAGGCCAGAGCCGGAACCACTGGTGAATTTTATGTCGCTGGCAAGGGTGTGCATCCGGTGCTGAACGGCATGGCGACCGGTGCGGATTGGATGTCTGCGGCTTCGTTTATTTCCATGGCGGGAATGATCGCATTCGGGGGCTATGATGGCTCCGTATTTCTGATGGGCTGGACTGGCGGCTATTGCCTGCTGGCCATGCTGTTGGCCCCTTATCTTCGTAAATATGGCAAATTTACTGTGCCAGAGTTCATCGGCGATCGATATTACTCCAATATTGCCCGAGTGGTGGCGGTAATCTGTCTGATCGTGGCCTCGCTGACCTATGTTATCGGCCAAATGAAGGGTATCGGCGTGGCTTTTTCCCGCTTTCTGGAGCTGGATTACGAGATAGGTCTCTATGTTGGTATGTTTATCGTCTTTATTTATGCTGTTCTCGGCGGCATGAAAGGCGTTACCTATACGCAGATCGCCCAATACTGTGTCCTTATTTTCGCCTATACCGTACCTGCGGTCTTTATTTCCCTGCAACTGACGGACAACCCGATACCCCAGCTTGGCTTGGGTGCTCAGTTGAATGACGGTTCAGGTATGTTTCTCCTGGAGAAACTCGATAAAACCTTAATTGATCTAGGTTTTAATGAGTATACAAAGCAGAACGGCAGCACCCTAAATATTTTTCTGTTTACCATGACGTTAATGATCGGCACAGCCGGCTTACCCCATGTTATCACTCGTTTTTTTACCGTTCCCAAGGTAAAAGACGCACGTTCCTCTGTTGGTTGGTCTTTGTTGTTCATCGCTATTCTCTACACCACCGCTCCTGCGGTCGGTGCTATGGCCCGCTTGAATCTGATAGAAACCATCCGTCCGACCAGCGGTGATCAGCAGGATGAGTGGCTCCAGTATGAAAAGCGTCCTCAATGGTTCAAAAATTGGGAAAAAACAGGATTACTGAAGTTTGAAGATAAGAACGGCGACGGCAGAATCCAGTATGTCGCTGATAAGGATCAAAATGAAATGGTCAAGGTTGACCGTGACATCATAGTTCTCGCCAACCCAGAAATCGCCCAACTGCCCAACTGGGTAATCGCTTTGGTTGCGGCTGGTGGTATCGCCGCCGCTTTGTCCACAGCCGCCGGGCTGTTGTTGGCCATTTCGTCCTCTATCTCTCATGATTTACTGAAAGGTATCATCATGAAAAACATGAGTGATAAGTCGGAACTGTTGGCCGGTCGTATCGCTATGGCCGCTGCCATTGCTGTGGCTGGATGGTTCGGTCTACACCCTCCGGGATTTGCGGCTCAGGTTGTCGCCTTGGCCTTCGGTTTGGCGGCATCATCTATTTTCCCGGCTTTGATGATGGGTATTTTTGTCAAGCGGGTGAATAATATCGGGGCAATTTGCGGCATGCTCTCTGGATTAGGAATTACC
>CBDTVG010000057.1:0-9469 GCA_965363745.1 uncultured Candidatus Electrothrix sp.
CGGCTAAAGACATTTCCGCCTAAAGGCGAAGGTTTATACCCTGCCCCATGGAAATGAAAATAATGTATTAGAAGCGACAAAGTTCAAGGTCAATTCCGTAGTAACTCAGCCAGCAAAACAACCATATGCGTCACTCTGACCTCTTTTTTTTGTCGAGCCAGTCCCTCCTGATACTGCATAAGGCAGCCGGAGCAGGTGGAGGTGATACAGTCTGGTCGCTCGGCGAGAGCCTGTCCGGCACTTTTTTGGAAGATTTTTGCGGAAATTTCCGGGCAGGCCAGATGAAAGAGTCCTCCCTGACCGCAACACAAGGGGCCGTTTTCCGGTTCCAAAACCCGTAATCCCATTTTGTTGAGCAGGGAGCGAGGGGAGGTCATGCCATTTTTTTGAAAACGGAGATGGCAGGGATCATGATAGAAGATTTGTGGCCGGGACTGGGCAACAGGGGAGGGCGCAGGTAGCCTTTTGTTGAAAAATGCAGTGAATTCCTGAACTCGCTTAGCGAATTTTTTGGCCCGTTGGTGCCAAGGGTCGTCTTCTTTAAACAGGCTGGGGTAAGCAAGCAGGTGGGAGGAACAGGAGGCGCAGGAGGTGATAATCGGCCCTTCTGCAATTGATACGGCTGAAAAAGCCTGAATGTTTTTTCGGGCGAGATCAAGGGCCTGAGCACGTCCGCCCGCACTCCAAGCGGCCAGGCCGCAACATTGTTGATTTGTTGGGATATGGGCTGTTAAGCCACAACGGCCTGACAGATCCAGAGTGGCTTCGGCAATGGACGGCTGGAAATGTCCGGCGAAACAGCCAGTGAAATAGCTGACATCTATTTCGGGGTGCTTCCCCTGTTGAGTGTCCGCAACCTGCTGTCCGGGAACAGGCCGAACAGGTCGCTCTTCAAACAGATTGAGTTTTAGGCGCAAACCGGATTGGGCGGGCAGGTTGCGGATACGTTTCAGGCTAATCCCGGCCCTGATCAGTCCCTCAAGAAGGCGGGGCTGATGCAGGACAGCGAGGGCGGTCGCTTTTTTAAAACCGTTCGACCCGTAAAACCTGGAAAAACGACTGCGGGCTTGGGAAACAATATCCCTGATCGGCAGATGCCGGGGGCAGACCTGTTCACAGGCGCCGCAGAGGAGGCATTGGGAAAACAGGTTCTCGAAAACAACGGAAGGATGATCAGCAAGCTCTGTACTCAACAGGTGCATCCTGCCCCTGGCGGTCATCGCCTCTCGACCATCCACCCGAAATACCGGACAAACCACAGCGCAGGAGCCGCATTTGGCGCAGTTCAACTCAGGGCGTTCTATCCGGTTTTTCTTGTCCCTCCGCTTCATTCAATTCGGTTGCCAAAGCAGAAATGCCTTGATAAAAGGATCCAACCTTCCGTCCAGCACTGCATCCACATTTCCCTCTTCAACCTTAGTTCGGTGGTCTTTAATCATGCGGTAAGGCTGGATTACATAGGAGCGGATTTGGCTGCCCCAGGCGATTTCCTTCTTATCGCCGTGCAGGTTCTCTTGGGCCTGAATTTTTTCTTTCTCTTGTTTTTCATAGAGCTTAGACATGAGCATCTTCATCGCCATGTCCTTATTGCGATGCTGGGAACGCTCATTCTGGCACTGCACTACAATATTTGTGGGCAGATGGGTGATTCTGATGGCCGAGTCGGTTTTGTTGACATGCTGCCCGCCTGCACCGCTGGCCCGGTAGGTGTCTATCCGTAGATCTTTTTCATTAATATCCACTTCAGTGGTATCGTCCAGTTCTGGCAGAACCATAACTGAAGCGAATGAGGTATGGCGTCGACCTGAAGAGTCAAAGGGAGAAATCCTAACCAGCCGATGGATACCGACTTCGGAGCGGGTATAGCCGTAGGCATTTTTTCCTTTGATCAGGATGGTCACGGATTTGGTTCCGGCCTCGTCACCGGGCAGGTAATCAAGAATATCCGTGGGGAAATTGTGCGTTTCAGCCCAGCGCAGATACATGCGCAGCAGAATTCCCACCCAGTCCTGAGCTTCCGTGCCGCCAGCCCCGGCATGAATCGTGACCAGAGCGTTGCTATCGTCATGCACATCGTCAAACATGCACTCCAACTCGACCATATCCACCCGTTTTTTGAGCTGGTCAAGGGAGGACTCAACCTCCTGCTGGGTCTCAAAATCCTTCTCTTCAACAGCCATGTCAAGAAGCATGTCCGCCTCTTCCAGATCCTGAAAATTTTGTTCCCAGTTTTTTACCAGATCCTGAAGCTGCCCCAATTGTTTCTGGACCTTTTTAGCCTTAATCTGGTTGTTCCAGAAATTGGGTTCCAGAGATTCCGACTCCAGTCGTTCAATGTCGAGTTTTTTGCCGTCTAAGTCAAAGATGCTCCTTCAGGGTGAGCATTTTCTCTTTGAGCTCTTGGAGCTTTTGTTTTGTTTCCGCAGTCTCAGTTATTTCCGCCATTTTATTTTTTCCTCTCCTGTTGTGTCTTTTTGATGTACGTTCACTCATCCCTGCCGAACATCTGTTCGTAGGCATCGTTACGCATTTTCGCCATTCGTTTGACCGGAAAATTTCGTTTTTGATCCAGCCCGTGCCGAACAATATATTCGTCCCGCATTAAAGCCGCCACCTTGGCTGTGGTGTGGCCTATGCTGGTTTTTAATTTACCGTTTTCTTTTTCCACTGTAAAGTGCCAGCTTCCATCATTATTCTGACAGACACCGATATAGGTCTTTTTTTTTGTCACGTTCTTTCATTCCCTTGAATTTATTTTGTCAAAGTGCCGAGCGGCGTTATTGTGCGTTTTTGCAACTGTCGTTGTTTTCTTATAGACCAATACAGCAGCGGAAAAATCAAGAACAGACATACGGCCCCGAATCTATAACCGCCGCTGCCGAAAACAGTTCGCATTGTTGTCAGTGCGACCTCATCCGTTATTGCTTCGGCTGTGAACAACGAGGAAGGTTTTCGAATTATTCCTGTCGGCTCTACAAAACCGCTGATGCCGGTATTGGCCGCCCGCACCAAACTTCTTCTGTTTTCCACCGCCCGCATCGCAGTCATGGCTAGGGAATGATAAGGTGCGCTTGATCGTCCGTACCAAGCATCATTGGTCATACTGACCAGCAGGTTGGCTCCTTCCGCTGTCTCCCGTCGGGCAATTTTCGGAAAAATGGATTCAAAACAAATCAGCACTCCGGCTTTGATCCTGTCGATTTCCAACGGTTCAAAGGAATCACCGGGAGTAAAATCACCAATCAATTCAACTATGGGTTTAAGGAACCAGAGGTACTTGCGCAGGGGAACATACTCGCCAAAGGGAACCAGATGCTGTTTATTATATCGCCCGATCAACGTGCCAGAGGAATCGAGCATCAGGGCGCTGTTATAATACTCCACCGGTTTGTCCCGTTGCGGATTTATCGTGAAATAAGGTGAGCCGGTCAAGAGTGCTACGCGTTTGTCCCGCACAAAATCACGAACATTGTTCATCAGCGGTTCTCTGGGAGGATAAAACGGCAGGGCTGTTTCCGGCCAAACTGTTAAATCTATTGTATCCGTTTGGTCAACAGCCTGACCGAACAGAGCAAGGTAGCGTCTGACGGTATCCTCCTTCAGATCGGGAGACCATTTTTCACTTTGCTCAATATTTCCTTGTACCACGGCCACGATGACTTTTTTACTTGTGGTCGTCACGGAGGAGACATGCTGATAACGAAGTGCTGAATAGCCGCCCACAGCACAGAGCGCCAGCAATGCGATAACCCCGTATCCGTAATGATATCGGGAGGAGGATGTCACTGGAGTGCGTATTTTTTCAAACAGCCAAAAAAATAATGCGTTGACCAGAACAATACAGAAGGTTATCAGGTGGTGCCCGCCCAGATCTGCCGCTTGGATCAGCAACGGTTGCTGATATAATCCGTATCCGAGATCCATCCAAGGTATGCCGGTAAACAGGTGCCCCCGTGCGAAATCAAGGCCGACCCAAAGAATAGGTGCTGCCAGTAGCGTCGCAGATGCTGAGGCTGAACCTCCGGCTGAGGCAGTGATCAGCAGATTGAGAAAAAGACAGAATAGACCGAGATACAGGGCCATGTATACAGCCAGCAAAAGCAGAGCTGAAGCGGCGACGAACACAGGTTGGCCACCGTAGCGTTGCAGCACGGGAATTATCCAATAGAGCAAGCCAGCATTATAGAGCACACCGCAAAGTATACCCATATATAAACTTCGCCTGGCCGACAGGCGGCTCACAACGAAAAACAAGGGTGCCAGGGCGATAAAAAGAAAGGGCCACCAGCCGGTTACTCCGGGCATGGCCAAAAAAAGCAATGCGGCCGTGAGTACGGCTGTCGCTAAAAAAACTGGAACTGCCAACCGCCTTGGATCAGATTGCGTGAATGTCATTTTTACGAATTCTCACGGTGCGGACTCTGCGCGGACTCGCCACCAATACGGTTAATGTCAAGAGGCCCGTATTCACGGTTTCACCGTTCCTCGGCACTCTTCCTATGCAATGGATCATCATGCCGCCCACAGATTCGTACGGCCCGTGAGGCAGAGCGCATTTAAAATGTTTTTCTACCACTTCAATATCAATTTTGGCATCCACAACAACAGTATGCTGATCAACCAGCATCAACTCCCGTTCCTCCTGATCATACTCGTCGTCAATTTCACCCACTATTTCTTCAATCACATCCTCAAGGGTGACCAAGCCGCGCACGCCGCCGAACTCATCCGTGACAACAGCCATGTGATTTTTTTCAGACTGAAAATCACGCAGCAACTCAGTGATGGGTTTGGACTCGGAAATAATCATGGGCGGCTTGAGGTACTCTTCCAGACTCCTCGCCTTCTCCGGTTCTCCGTCGAAAATTCCGAGCAAGTTCTTGGCATGAAGGATACCCACAATATTATCCTGACTGTCGCTGAAAATCGGTATTCTGGTATACCCTTCCTCGCTGATCAGTCGCACCGCATCCTCAACAGAGCTGTTCACATCCGCCCGAATCATCTCGGCGGCTGGTGTCATGATTTCCGAAGCAACTGTAGCTCGAAAATTAAAAATAGAGTTGATGAGCTGCTCTTCATGGCTGCTGATCAGGCCTTGTTCTTCGCCGTCCTCCAACAATTCTTGGATTTCATGCTCAAGCTCCTGCGTGGTGTCTGGAGATCCCCTGAATCCGACCAGAGATTTTAAACGGTGCCACAACGACTTCTCCTTGTTGTCCTCCACTTTGTCCACCATGTTTTTTATCCATATTTGTATTTGTACAGGAGGGGCATCTCCAATCCCTGTATCCCTTCTTTTCAGATCAACAGCTTTTTCAGTCTTCCTCGTTAACAGTAGAAACTGGACGGAGAAAGTCAAGAATTTTGTCGGAAACCCGGTGATTATACTCTTCGATACAAGGACGCGATACAAGGATATATCCTCTTTTCCATTTACGATTTTCTATTTACAACTTTGCAAGTCGTTGAAGGTGGAGTAGAATAGAAAAATTATTGGGATGACACACTCGAACTTTTTTATTTTTTCCCGCTATGACAGTATGACAGCCGCTAAAAAGTTCGATCTTTCAAAAAAACAGTTTTAAGAGGTTTTTTGTGCAAGGCAAAGTGCTTATTGCTAATCGCGGAGAAATCGCTCTCCGTATCATGGAGGCCTGTAAAGATCTCGGCCTTGAGTATACCATTATTTACACGGACGCTGATCGTGACTCGGAACATGTTCAACGGAACCGACTTGACGGAGCTGATCAGAATGCTTGGCGGGTCGCAAGTTATACGGATCCCAATGATCTGCTGGCGGTCGCCGATCACACCGGTTGTACGGCGATTCATCCGGGATACGGTTTTTTCTCGGAAGACTACCGCTTCGCCCGGCGGGTGACGGTCCGTGATCGCCCTCTTATTTTTATAGGTCCGAGCTGGGAGGTGATTCGGGATCTCGGTGACAAAATTAACACCAAGCGAGTCGCCAATAAATTGGGTATTCCCACTATACCCGGAACGTCGGCTCCTATCTACAATGAAATGGAAGCGGAGGAGATAGCCCAGCATATTTTTGACGTGCAGCTGGAGGGAAATGAGCCGCAGCCCGCCGTATTAATCAAGGCGGCCGCTGGCGGCGGGGGCATGGGTATCGAAGAGGTGAACCGGATTGAGCATTTCCGCCGGGTCTACCGTCAGGTGCAGAACTATGCAAAACGCCAGTTCGGAGACGGCGGTGTGCTTATTGAGCAGCGTCTGTGCGACTTTAACCATCTTGAAGTACAACTGGTCTGCTCCCGTCACGACGAGGACGAGCGTATTCATTTTGGTACCCGCAACTGCACCATCCAGTCTACAGGCCGGCAAAAACGAGTTGAGGCCGCGCCTGGGTTTCACACTTCCTGTTTTGACTATGATTTTGATGCCGGGAAAGTGCTTGACAGCGTTGTTGAATATTCGTTGAAATTGGCTAATTATGTTAAGTACGATAATGTCGGCACTTGGGAATGGATTGTCAGCCGCAGCGGCAAACCCTATCTCTTGGAGGTGAATACCCGTATTCAAGTGGAAAACGATGTCTCCGCCCGGATCAGCTACTTGGACGGTAAGCATCCCAACCTGTTGCGGGAGCAGATCAGACTTGCGCTGGGCGAATCTATGGGCTACCGGCAGAGTGATGTCGTTTTTAAAGGCGCAAGTATTGAACTGCGTATAGTTGCGGAGAATACCCATCGTGATTTCGCCCCTTGGATAGGTACCATAACCCGTTTTGATATGCCGAGGCACGACTGGGCCGCCGTATATAGTCATGTTCCTTCAGACCGCCCTTATCCTATTCCCAGCGAATATGATCCCAACCTCGCCTTGGCACTGGTATGGGGAGAGGATATAGGGCACGCCAAAGAACGGGCCCGGCAATTTATTGATGCCTGCCGGATTGAAGGAGTGAACAGCTCAGGAGGCTCAATCCTGACCAACTTGGATTACCTGCGTGCAAACCTTGATCGCCTGTTGACCTTTTAACGTTTTTAATATACCTATTTTTACAATATAATGAATGATCTGATCAAGCACCTCCAGGAGGTTGACCAGCGCATCGGTTATCTGATTCATATAAAAGATAACGATAAGTGGGGGAATCTGGCCGATTTTCGTGAACAAGCGGAACAGTTGAAAAAATCTTTTTTTGATTTGGACACGGCGGAGTTCGGCACGCGTCTGGAAAAATTGGAAGATTCAGTCCGTTTTCTTGAAGAACGATGCGAAGAAGGCTTGACCCCGATGGAACGGGTGCGCATTGTCCGTTCACCGCTCAGATTTTCCTTGAAAGATATTCTGGAAAATGTCTATGAGGAGCACACGGAACTCGGCGGGGAAGGCGAAGCCAATATTGATCCGGCTCTGGTTGTGGCCAAGGCCAATATTGTTCGGCGGATCAAGAAAAAACCCTACACCTCCCCAGTGATGATTATCGGGCAGGAAGTAGGGCACGGCGAGGAGTTCCGCAACGGCGGCTCGTGTAAGCCTTGGGGCAATGAAAAAGCCATGCGCTATATGAGAGTGGCTGAAACCGAGGGAATTCCCATTCACTTTTACATCTTCACTCCGGGATCCTACCCGGTTGAGGAGTATCCCGGAGCAGCCCAGCAGATAGCCCGCAACCTTTACACTATGACCAAGTTGCGGGTACCCATGATCTCGGTTATTTCCGAAGGCGGTTCAGGTGGAGCTGAGGCCGTGGGCATGAGTGATTCACGCCTGATGTTTTCCCATGGATATTACTCGGTTATTTCCCCTGAAGGCGCGGCCGCCATTGAAGGGAAGGTGAAAGAGGGGCAAAAAGTATCCCCGGAGCTCATTGAAAAATGCGCTCGTCAGCTGAATATCACGGCTGCGGACAATCTGCGCCTCGGAACCATTGATCGAATTATACAGGAACCGCAGTTAGGGGCAAAAACGGATGATTTTAATTTTTTCGGCAGGATTCGTTCCGAGATTATTCGAGCCACGGATGAGGTGGTGCTCAAGACCAAGAGCGTGCGGGGATTTCGTTCCTATGAGGTGAAAAGAAAAAAGGCGGAAAGTCCAGATGAGGCTCCGCAAATCGACATTCCCTGGGAGCTCGACAATAAGGAAAAGGATAGACTGCTCGCCCGGCGTTCGAAAAAATATCGGGAAATGAGTATGCACAGCTTCGGCGTTATCAATATGCCCGCTGAGAATCTTTTGAAATACCTGTACTCGACCTCGGAAAAATTATGGTACACCTTTCGCTATGATGTGCTGAAGAATCAGCATAAGCAGATGCAGAAGACCATCAAGGAGGTTTCCGGCGAGGGAACAGCCTTGGTTAACCGTCTCACCTCGCCGTTCACCTCCGCTTATAACAAATTTTTCAGTCAGGAAGGAAAAAGAAGGCCTCCGATCAAACCGCTTACCATCGGTACTCAGGTGGCGGGTGATTATTGCGTTATTCCTGATCCCTTGGAATTGACCGACACCTATACCAGCCCGCTCGCCAATGAGGATCGCACAGTGACCTGTCCGAATGCGGAAAAAAATGGCTGTCAGGACCTCTGGATCCCTGACCTCTATGGCGAATTCTGCGGGGTCTGCGAAAATTGCGGTTATCATTTTCCTTTGGAATACCAGTGGTATTTAAAGAATGTTTTTGATCCCGGCTCCATCAAGATTTTCAATAACGAGATCTTTTCCAAAAATCCCTTGAACTATGAGGGATTTGATGAGCGACTCAAGGCGGCCCGTTCCAAAACCGGCATGGGTTGCGCCAACCTCACCTTTGATGCCAAGGTAAAGGATATTAATCTGGTGGTGACCATGCTGTTTTCGGATTTTCGGAGCGGCACTGTCGGATCGGCTGAAGGAGAAAAGTTTGTTCGGGCCTGTGATAGAGCCAGACGTAAAAAACGGCCCTTGCTGGCCTATGTGCATACCACTGGCGGCATCCGTATTCAGGAGGGAACTCTGGGTGTGGCCCAAATGCCCAAATGCACTATGGCTGTACGGGAATATATTGATGCGGGTGGTCTCTATATCGTCGTCTATGACAATAATTCCTATGCCGGGCCGGTGGCCTCGTTTCTCGGTTGCTCCCCCTATCAATTCGCCATCCGTTCCAGCCGTATCGGCTTTGCCGGGCCGCGGGTCATCAGGGAAACCACGGGTATAGATATCCCGCCAGATTACCATGATGCCAGAAACGCCCTAAAAAGGGGTCATATTCAAGGCATAACAGATCGGCGGGAATTCCGTCGACATTTGTATCAGGTCATGCAGACCATGGGCAGTCCGGGGTTGTATTATCGGTAATTTTTTTTTACATGAGGTGTTGATCAGCTCTTGACCTCATTTTTTTTTTATGTTACATGTGATCTTCACTAAAAATAAGGGCCGTTAGCTCAGCTGGTAGAGCAGTTGACTCTTAATCAATTGGTCGAAGGTTCGAATCCTTCACGGCCCACCA